>JASIKV010000230.1 GCA_030049455.1 Terriglobia bacterium | reverse complement strand
AACGCTGATGGGCCCGGAAAGAAATCCCCGCAGAATCGCAATGACGGCGGGGAATTCCAGCGCCTCCAAAGAGAACGGGTCAAGCGCGCGGTGAATAGGTTCGGTCTCAGCCATGGTGAAGATTTATTGTAGACGGGAAAGGGGATACGGGGAACGGGTTAGAGGCAGGCGGTTTATGACGGGAGTCCTGGGCGCTTCCTATGGCTTTACCGTCAAGCCGAGTGCGAGTGCCAACGACTTTTGGCGTGCGTCAAAAGTAAAAAACTCCTTCACTCCAAACTTTCTGGCCAGCGTCACGTGCAACACATCGAGACTTCGGCACGCGACTTTGGGGCCGTGAAGCGCCGCCCAATTTGCTGCTGAGCGGTAAACCGGCGGCCAATTCACGGGTTGAGAAACCAATCGTCCGCCACGCAGATCGCCCTCCACATCGGCCCACGCAGCAGCCGCCTGCGCCGGCGTAAGCACCTGCCGGAAGATTCCAAGCGCCAAGGCGCTCCGCATTTCCAGAAGATGCAGTCCCGTAAAGGGCCAGGGATACGCAGTTGAATGGATGAGAGTTTGGGCGGTCAGGCTGTTCGCATCGTTGATGTAATAGGAGACGAGCAGACTGGAATCCCCGTAAGCGTTCATGGGGTGTCAGTAACGCTCCTCATCCCGCGCCAGCAGCACCAGATTGGGCAGAACCCTGTCGCCAAAAATGCGGCGCCGCCGCGCCACCGCGTCAGGCCAGCGAATCGGGCGGGTTCGCCTTGCAGGGTGTTCACGGTGTAAGGCCTCTTCCAGCGCGCGGACTCCAGCGAAGAATCTTCGCCGATCCCGTGGCGGCAGAGCCTTCACTTGTTTCAGGACTTGAGTCACGCTCATACTTCGAACCTTACCATGGCCCGCGTGTTGAGGCAAGTTGGGCCCCTGGTGACCCTGAGACCCGCGGATTTGGCAATCCCCCCGCCCACTCAAAATCGCCATCACCACGGGGAATTCCAGCGCCTCCAAAGAGAACGGGTCAAGCGCGCGGTGAAGGGGCTCGGTCTCAGCCATAGTGAAGATTTATTGTAGACGGGAAATCGGATTGGGGATACGGAGTACGCGGTGGCGCATACATATACCTCGATGTTTGCGCCACCCGCGCACCGGGTCGCCTGCCGCGAGCGGAAGGTTCAGAGCTGAAAAAGGATGTCGCGCCCTTTCAGGGCTCGAGTTTAATTGGGGTTTTGTTGACCCAGGGCGTTGCCCTGGGCTTTGTTATTTCGCCCCTTTGGGGCTCTCGGTCGCGCTCCATCGCTACTGAAAATTCCTAATCAGCAGCACGTCACTCGAATGGGTGCCACGGGCGATTGCCAGTTGGCCGTCGGGCGAAATGTCAAACGCGAAAATCTGGCCCGAGGTGTAGTGCGTGGATTCTTCCGGCGTGCCGCCGCCCAGGGGCTGCTCGACAATGTTGGAGACGCCGTTCTTGAGCAGCGCGAAGGCGATGGCGCGGCCGTCCGGCGTCCAGGCCAAGGAGCTTTGATTGTCAACGGTTAAGGCGGACGGCGGCAGTTGAAAAGTCTTGAGGGGGCCCGCTCCCTCGAAGGGCAGAAGAGCCAGTTCTATCGGCTTCTGGGCGGCCGGCTGGATATAGCAGGCAATCCGGTTTCCGTCAGGCGAGACTGCCGGACCCGTGGCGAGATAAATGTTGCCCAGCAGAACCGGTTTGCCGTTGTCGAGCGAGATTTTGTAAACCTGGGGTTTCCCGGACACCCACGACACATAGGCCACCCACTTGCCGTCCGTTGAGCAGGAAGGGAACCCATCGGAGGAGTTGGTCAGTTGCTTCAAACCGCCTCCATCCTCGTTTACCTGCCAGATGTTCATGGCTCCTTGCTCAAGCCCTGTCATGAAGACAATGGTTCCTGTCCCGCGGCAGACCGACGGGTTCGAGTCCGGCATCGCCGTCCCGATCAGCTTCTGCACGGCGCCGCTCCCCGGGTCTAGAACCCACAGCGAGGTATTGCCATTGGCCAGCGAGGTGTAAACAAGCGTCCCGTGGCTGGTCCAGGATAGCCCGTCCGTTCCGTCCTCATTCGATAAGCCTTGCGTCACCTGCCGTGGATGGTCCCAGTCGTTTTTCCCCGCAATCCAAATGTTGGAGGTCGTCTGGGTGCTTACCGTGGCTAATGTGCCGCCATCGGACGTGAGGCTGACCCCCACATAGTTGTTCAGATCATGAGTGATTCGGGTTGCCTCGCCAACCGGATAAGACACCCGCCAAATTTGACTCTGCCAGGGGTTGGAGGGGGGCGTTGCAAGTATCATCACATTCTTGCCATCCGGAAGCCAGGCCACCCGGGAAACTCCGAACCACTTCGTGGACCCAATCCGCTTCACCTGGCCCGTTGAAACGTCAACCGTGGCAGGGAAGAATAGGAAGTTAGCTGTGCTTCCGGCGCCTACGGCGATTACCTTGCCGTCCGGGGACCACGATGGCTCCCCGCCCCCTTCACCCCATACAAAAGTCTCCGGACTCTTCTTCGTGGCAATGACGCGGAGGTCTGAGCCGTCAGCGTCCGCCACGATCAAGGATGTACTCCCCTGCCCAAAATCGTAGCGAAAGAAGGCGAGTTGCTTGCCGTCGGGTGAGAACCCAACCGCCGAAGAGACGGCAGAAATCAGCCTCCTGGGAGCGCCCCCGAGCACGGGAACCTGGTAGAGAGACGACTGCAGGGCAGCAGCGTTGTCCCAGCCTACATAGTCGATGAAGTTGGCGTCAGGCGAAAATGTCGCGCCAAAATACTCTACGGCGCTGGGAGGAACAATCTGCACCGTGCTGCCGGTGGCGATCTGGTACAGCCAAAGGCTTTGGCCGCCCGCACCTTGTTGCACGTAGGCCACGTAGTGACCATCGGGTGAAATGCCGGCCAGTCTCACCCTGCCGCTGGTGGTGAGCTTGGTGATCTGCATATTCGCAGCAGGCGCCGGTGGAGCGCCCGCCTGGCCCGCGGAGCGCGTCAGCCTGTACAGGCCGTAGCCGCCGGCAATAACCACGGCGGCGATGATCGCCCCCACCAGCGCCACCTTGCCCTTGTGCCGCTTGATCAACGTGGCAACGATCTGCGAGTCGGAGGTGTCTTGCACAGCGGATTGCGCCCGCAAGGCGGCTGCGGGCGCGGAAGGTCGCGGCGTGCCTGCTTCTGCGATGCCGCTTTCCGCCGTTCCGGCGCCCGGTGTTTTCCCCGAGCTCGTATCGCGTCTCAGACGCATCAATTCGGCTCGCAGCTCCGCGGCGCTCTGATAACGCAGATTGCGGTTCTTCTCCAGCAGGCGGCTGAGGATGCGTTCCAGTTCCGGCGGCGTTTCAGGATTGATTCGGGAAGGCGGGATGGGCGCGCGATTCAGGATGGCGTCAAAGATGAGGGCGGTGGTATTCCCGGAAAAGGCCTGCTGTTGAGTGGCCATTTCGTAGAGCACGGCGCCGAAGCTGAACAAATCGGTGCGCGTGTCCACCTGCTCGCCACGCGCCTGTTCGGGGCTCATGTAGGCCACTGTGCCCATGGCCACGCCCGGGCTGGTCAGGTGCGCGGCATCGTGCGAACGAGTAGGATGAGCTTCCTGCAGGTGCGGATTTCCACCCGCTTCCGGCGGGCGCAGCGCCGGGACGGTCAACTTCGCCAGGCCGAAATCCAGAATTTTCGGCTGCCCCCGCGTCGTTAGAAGAATATTGGCAGGTTTGATGTCGCGGTGGGTGATGCCTTTCTGGTGCGCGGCATCCAGCGCATCGGCAATTTGAATCGCCCAATCGAGAAATTCCTCAAGCTTCGGCGATGACGCGCCGGAGGCCGTCTGCGCGCCGGAGGCATCACCTGGCGTCAGGCGCTGCTTCAGCGTCTGCCCTTCCAGGAACTCCATGACGATGAAGGGCTGGCCGGCGTGCTCGCCGATTTCGTAGATGGTGCAAATGTTGGGATGGTTCAACGACGCTGCGGCGCGCGCCTCACGTTGGAAGCGCTCCAGAGCCTGGCGGTCCCTGGCCAGCGCTTCGGAAAGGAATTTGATGGCGACTTGCCGGCCCAGAGAGGTATCGAGGGCGCGATAAACCTGACCCATGCCGCCCTCGCCCAGCGGCGACATGATTTCATAGCCCGCCACTCGCGTACCTGCTTGCAGTCCCATCGCTTGCCGCCATTATACCGCCCCCGATGGACCGTCAAAGCGGGTTTTGGACCTGCTGCTCCTTATACGGCGGGCAGGGCGCATCAAGATCCTTGCAATAAAACCCGTAACGCCGGTGCCTCCCCCTGCGGCCAGGACTCAGGTGGCGGCACTTTTAAAACCGCCACTTTCCCCTTGACATCCTACCTGACACGGAGTAGCTTCACCTAGAATGTCTACTAAAGGTCTGCGTGAACGCATCGAACTGCTGCAAGGGACTTTGGACCTGTTGATCCTCCGCACGCTGCTGCCGGGTCCCGCGCACGGGCACGCCATCGCCAAGGCCATCGAAATGCGCTCTGACGAAGTCCTGCAGGTCGAGCAGGGCTCGCTGTACCCCGCGCTCCACCGGCTGATCAAGCGCGGCTGGATTTCGGTGCAGGATGGCACATCGGAGCACAACCGCCGCGCCA
>JASIKV010000229.1 GCA_030049455.1 Terriglobia bacterium | reverse complement strand
GTACTCAATGTACGGAGCGTTATCGACCGCCAGGCGATAGGCCATCTCCATCAGCGCGGTGGGCGCGCCCGTTTCCGGAGAGTGAATCGTGCCGGTGATGTAATAGACCGGAAACGACTGGCTGACCAGCGCGCGGGCCCGGGCGTCGTCCAGATTAATCGTCCGTGGATCGGCAAGCTGCGCCAGGCGCGCGTCGTTTTCCTTCGAGTGGTTGAGCAGCGATTCATCCGCCACGGCGACGGCGATCATCTCGCGGCCTTCCTCGCTGTGCCCGATGGTGAAAACCTTGACGCGCGGGCTGGCCGCCGCGAGCATTCGAAAATAACTGTAAACGTCTTCGGCGTAGGGCAGCACGTCGGGCGCGCCGGCAATGTCGCCCAGGGCTTTCGCCGGCGTGGGGACTTTGTCGGAAGCCGGAAGGTAATCGGTCAACGCCGAATTCAGCTCCGGGGCGGTGGTGTATTTTTGGATAAGCTGGGTATAGGACTGATCGATGGGCTGATGAGGGTCGCGGGCGAAGATTTCCGAACCCTGGGCATGAATCGAAGCGGGCGCGAGCGCCACGACAAACAGGAAGCACGCCAGAATACGAAATGCGGCCGTGCGCAGCAGTTGATTGCAAGTCATCGAAGTCTCCGTTAAACCCTGGAGCTTGAAATCTCGTCGTAGGGGCACCCCTTGCGGGTGCCCTGGCCATCGCGTATCCAAGGCAGGGGGCAGGCGCGAGGCCTGCCCCTACGTACAGGGTTGTGCAGGATATATCGGTTTTGGCCAAGGTTGATAGGGGTTTTTGGAGTTGTAGCGCGGGTGTCCCCACCCGCGACCGGACGCGGCTGAGGACAGCCGCGCTACAGGATTCAGCAGGCGGCCTATCCCGCCGAAGCGCGCTTGGCGCCGGAAACCTGCGCCTCGAGTTCGGCGATATCGAGCACAATCACCTTGCGGCGTTCCAGTCGAATAATGCCGCGGTCGACGAAGCGCCGCAGGTTGCGCGAAACCAGGTCGCGCACCGTGCCGATTTCCGCGCCGATTTCCTGGTTGGTTTCCTCCAGCGGGAATTCGATTCCCCGCCGCGTGCGCACACCCAGGTTCAGCGCCCGGTCGCGCAGGAAGCGTGCCAGGCGGTGGCTTACTTCCTTAAGCGACAACTCCTCCACCAGGCTGGTGAGGTAGCGGAAGCGCCAGGCAAGCGAACGGATGACGGCAAAGGCCACCTCGGAATTCCGCCGGCACAACTCCAGAAATTCGCGCTTGGGAAGGAAGAGCAGCGTGGAATCCTCGGCAGCGAGAGCCGAGGCGGGAAAGTTTCCGCCGTCGAAGACGCTCAATTCGCCCACGGTCGATCCCGCGCGCTCGATCACCAGCACCTGCTCGCGGCCGTTCTCCGCCATCTTGAAGATTTTGATGACGCCGGATTGAACGATAAAGAGGCCCTCGCAGGGTTCGCCTTCGCCTACCAGGATTTCGTCTTTGGGAATCCGGCGCACGACGCAATGGCCGGCGAGGATTCGCAGTTTGTCCTCGGGAAGGACGGCGAAGAACGAGACGCGCCGCAGCGTCTCAACCGCGTCCAGAGCGTGAACGGTCATGGTCCTGACATCAACCGGCATGGCGCGCCATTCTAGCCTTCAAGGCGGAGATGAGCAAGATCGCTGAAGACCTAGCTTATCAAATCCACCTGACGAAGGCACGACTTAAGTCATCGCGCGGCGCAGGACCCCTGCATATTCTTCTTTCCAGGAGGGCCCAAATGAATTTGGGGAATCGACGTGCCCTCCGGAGGATTCTTCATGGCGTACATTATCGCTGAACCTTGCGTCAACACCAAAGACACCGCCTGCGTGGACGTTTGCCCGGTCGATTGCATCCACCCGCGCAAAGATGAAGGGAACTTTGCCGAGCACACGATGCTCTACATCGACCCGGTGGAGTGCATCGACTGCGGCGCGTGCGTGCCCGTCTGCCCCGTCTCCGCAATCTTTCCCCTGGATGACCTTCCGGAAAAGTGGAAGCAATACACCGACATGAACGCGGCGTATTATCAAAAGTAAACGCGAAATCCCCAACCATGACGTTCGCTGTTCCATGCGCGGGTGGCGCAGACATTGCATTGTATGTCTGCGTCACGCCATATGCGCCATGGTCCCTCAGGGGGCATCGGTCTGTCAGTTTGCGCGGTAGATCAGATGCCGCCATCCAGATCCGCGGTAGATGTCATGCCATCCGGCCGTCGGTATCGCTGCGCCGATGACAGCACCGGGCCCTGCAACCACAGGCGTACCGATGAGCGCCCAGTGCGGATTCGGGGGTCCGTTGTTCCGGCAGAGCTCGGCATTCGTACAGGTATAGTGGCTCCAGATAATATGATCAGCGACCAGCCCAGCCACAAGGCCGAGGCCTGCTCCCGCGGCTGCCCCGATCAGTGCATTTTTCGCCCAGTGGCCTTTGCCCTTCCAGGAAACGCGAAGAACGTCTTTGCGCGCCAGCGTCTGCTCACCCGATTCCTGTTGAAGCGTAATTCCGTCGTCGCTGAACGACTCAAAATTGCCCTGGTATGATTTGGCGTTGTTCATCACGACGCGAATTTCCTGACCCCGCGTCAGGGATTTGAGATTGTCCCAACTGCTCAATCGCCCCTTGGAATCCCGGCCGCTCGCCGCACAGGCGTTTAAGCAAGCCGCCAAGAGCGCCAGTACCAGAAAACCAGCAGGTGAAAGCATACGAAGGAGTTTCATGAAAGCCTCCCATTCAGAACACCATAAGCCTACATATATAGATATGAGGGTGTCAAGGATCTTTTCCGGCTGAGAGGGTCCGGACG
>JASIKV010000228.1 GCA_030049455.1 Terriglobia bacterium | reverse complement strand
GTGGCGGGCGGATCCACTTCCACGCCATTGATCTGCGCCAATTGCTGCTGCAAAGCCAAGGCGAGCTGCGAGCTTTGCACAAGCTGAGATTCCTGCACCTGGCCCCAGGGCAGGAATGGAGCCTCGGGCGTGCCGGGCGTCGCCTGCGGAGTCTGCGGCGGCGGTGGCGGAGGGCTGGGTGGCTGGAACGTGAATATGGAGATTCGGGGCGAGGATGCACCCAGGTCGCCCGCGTGAAAGCTGATGAAGCAGATTGCGCCCGATAGATTGGCGGCCAGCGCGCGCTGCTCCGCCGTAACGTTAACATCGCCCGCGCGCGTCAGCACGACACGATATCTGTCCGTAGCCAGGAGTGCGGCGCGCACACGAGCCACATACTGTTCCACCAGGTCTTTTTCCAGGACTCCGTCACTGCTGTGGCCTCCATTGTCCGTCCCGCCGTGGCCTGGGTCGAGCGCCACAACAGGAAGCGGCGGGCCGGGCGGGGCCGCGGGCGATTCTTCCGTAATCTGGGGCTGGGGGAGAGCGGGAGCTTGCGGATTCGGCGCGGCGGGGGGCGCAGGTGGGGAAGGGGTCGGGGCCTGCGTGGTCTGGGTCGTCGGGGAAGGCGGCTTCAACACGTCGGCCAGCAATATCTTGCCTCCTTCCGCCTGCACCGGATAAAAGTTGAGTCCCGCCGAAGTGGGCGTAAGAATGAGCTTCGGGATGCCGTCTTCATCGTCATAGTGAAGTTCGCTAAGGTAGGAATTTTGAAATCGATACGACTTCTCCATGGGCTCCATGGGGCGGTTGCCCAGGTACATGATCCACTTGCTGTTGCTTGAGGCGGTACTGACGCCAACCTTGTCCGTGAATTGGACGGTCAGTCGCGCGCCATTGGCGATGGGATCTACGCGCACGGTAAATGAGGCAGGCTTCACGTCACCAATGAAGATGCGGTTCGTTCCGTCCTGGTATTCCACCCCTTGATGCGTCAGGTGGGGCAGCACCGTGGTGAGGAAGTCGACGGGCACCAGCCACTGGCCGTCGGAAAGTCGAACGGGCTGAAGCAGGTCGTAAGTGGTGCGGTCCACCTGAAGGGAAGATTCATTGGGCCGCAGCGTGATGGGTGTGGTTCCAAACCAGACGTGAAGCTCATTCTTGTTTTCCTGAATCGCTGCCACCTTGCCCACCATGTTCAAAATCTGTACGAGGGGAAGGTATTTGCTTCCCGCGACACTTTCGAAGGGAATCAAGTGATGGCCCGTGGGAAAGTAAAAGACAAAGTTGTCGCTGCGCAGTTCGCGCGGCGGCCAGAAAATCGCCGCGATACCGAGCAGGAGGATTACCGGAAGAATCAGCCGGTGTCTTGGCATTCGCCGGGGATCATGGGCAGGCAATTCGTCGTCACCTTTACGCCGGGATCAGGAGGCTTCGCGTCACTTCGCGTCCACCCGGAGATTCTATCGGAATCGGCCAGGGGCGGCAATGAGCTTTGGGTCAAAAGGGTTTCCGCGACTGGAAGCGGAACCTTCTTGAATTCGCAGAAATCTGAACTTCGGTGAATCCCGCCGCCTTCAGCCGCGACTCGAAGGTGGAAGGTTCAACGGGCACCAGCGTATCCCCAATGTGGACGATGCGCATGTAGGCGCTCGTCCGGCTATCTACACCCACAAAAACGCCTCCGGGTTGGAGCACGCGATGGACCTCGCACAACAACTTGTCCTGGAGCGCGGGCGAGGGAACATGATGGAGCATGGTAAAGCACACCGCGGCGGAGAACTGCGCGTTGGGGAAAGGCATTGAGGTGGCGTCGCCCTGAATGACCGTCACGTTGCTCCCGCGCAACCGTATAGCGAGTGAATCGGCGAGCGCGGAATCAATCTCCAGGGCCGTCAGCCGGGGCAAACGCGCGCGCAGAATGTCTGTGGTGAGCCCGGGTCCGGGGCCAACCTCCAAAACGTTTCCGCCCAGTGCAGTTTTGCCCAGAGTCCAGGGAATAACATTCGTTTCCAGTTCGCGTCGCCAACTTTCCGATCGGCACAACCAGCGGTGAATTCGATTCATCAGAAGACCATTTTGTTTGCTGCAAGCGCAGTGAGTATGTTAGCCTAAGACTTCACGCGGTTTGCTGAACTTTTTCCGCGACCACAGTGACCCGAAAATGGTGGGTAAAACACGACTGAAGTTCCTCGCCTGTGCCGTTGTACTTTGCGCCCTGGGTTTGCAGACATTTCCCCGACCTGCCCGCACCCAGAACGCCACACCTGCACCCAAAGTTGACTACCAGAAGGACATCCAGCCCATTCTGGAAAAGAATTGCTACAGTTGCCACAGTGCAGCCCAGGTGATGAGCGGCCTTCGGCTGGACGACCGCGCGGCGTTCCTGGCGGGCGGGACCAACGGCAAGATTGTGGTGCCGGGCAAGTCCGCGGACAGCACTCTCTACAAGCGCGTGGCGGGACTTGGCGGGCTCACCCGCATGCCCTTCGGCGGCCAGAATCTTTCGCCCGCGGAAATAGAGCTTATTCGCCTCTGGATCGATCAAGGCGCAGAGATACCTGAAACCAGCGCGGCCACCTACGCGCCTCCCGAAACGGTCAAAAAGCACTGGGGATTTATCGCGCCCGTGCGCCCGCCCATTCCCGTGGTCGATCATAAGACCTGGGTGCGCAATCCCATTGACGCGTTCATTCTCGCCAAGCTCGAAAAGGAAGGCTTGAAGCCGTCTCCCCACGCCGACCGCGTCACCCTGCTGCGGCGATTAAGCCTCGATCTAATCGGGCTGCCGCCCACTCCAGCGGAAGTGGACGCGTTTCTGGCCGATAAAACTCCCAACGCTTACGAGAAGCAAGTTGATCGTCTGCTGAATTCGCCCCATTACGGCGAACGCTGGGGGCGCATGTGGCTGGATGCCGCGCGATATGCCGACTCCAACGGTTACGAGAAGGACCAGCCGCGCCGCGTTTGGTTTTATCGCGATTGGGTGATAAACGCGCTCAATCACGACATGCCTTACAACCAGTTCATCATCGAGCAGATCGCCGGTGACCTGCTGCCGCACGCAACCCAAGACCAGATTGTGGCCACGGGCTTCCTGCGCAATTCCATGATTAACGAAGAGGGCGGAATCGACCCGGAGCAGTTCCGCATGGAAGCCATGTTCGACCGCATGGACGCCATAGGGAAGGGCATTCTGGGCCTGACCATCCAGTGCGCGCAGTGCCACAATCACAAATTCGATCCGCTCAAGCAGGAAGAGTATTACCGCATGTTCGCGTTCATCAACGCCGCGAACGATGCCAACATTCCTGTCTATTCGCCCGAGGAGCAGATCAAGCGCGAGGAGATTTTCCGCAAGACGCGCGAGATCGAGGCCATCCTTCAGCATCAACACCCGTCGTGGAAAGAGGACATGGCCAGGTGGGAAGACGAAGCGAAGCAGGGACAGCCGGAATGGACGGTGATGCACCCGGAGATTGACGATCTCTCAACCGGCGGCCAGAAGTATTATCCCCAGCCGGATGGCTCGTTCCTTTGCCTCGGCTATGCGCCGCCCAAGAGCAGCGTGAAGCTGACTGCGAAGACGGACATGCAGAACATCACGGCGTTCCGTCTTGAGCTGCTCACGGATCAGCGCCTGCCCCTAGGCGGCCCCGGCCGGTCAATCGAAGGAATGGCGGCACTGACGGAGTTCAATGTTGAGGCGGCCCCCGCCGACGACCCCACCAAGACCGTCAAGTTGAAATTCGCGAAGGCAACCACCGATTTCGAACAACCCGAGATGCCGCTCGCTGAGGTGTTCGACGATAAATCCGGACGGAAGCGCGTGACCGGGCCCGTGGAATTTGCCATCGACGGGAAGGATGACACGGCATGGGGGATTGACGCCGGTCCGGGATTGCGCAATCAGCCGCGCAAGGCGGTGTTCACTCTCGCTGAGCCCATATCATTCCCCAAGGGGACGATTCTGACCGTTTCGCTGGTGGAGAATCACGGCGGCGGGGAAGAGAGCAACAACTTTGGCCGCTTCCGCCTGTCCTTTACTAACACACCGGGAGCAGCCGCGGATCCCCTTCCTAAAGATGTGCGCGACATTCTTGAGATTCCCGCCACGGAGCGCACCCCCGTTCAGGTGCAACAGGTTTTCAGTTATTGGCGCACTACGGTACCGGAATGGAAGGAAGCGAACGACCAAATTGCGGAACTGTGGCGTGGCTATCCTGAGGGCTCGGCGCAACTGGTGTTTTCCACGCGCCTGACTCCGCGGGAGACGCACATCCTGACGCGCGGCGATTTCCTCCATCCGACGGCGGTGGTACAGCCGGGCGTGCCGGCATTTCTTCATCCGCTTCCGCACGACGATTCCTGGAAGGACGGCCAGCCCACGCGCCTGACCTTCGCGCGCTGGCTGGCGTCGCGGCAGTCGCCCACCACGGCGCGCTCCATCGTGAATCGAGTCTGGCAGGCTTACTTCGGAATCGGCATCGTGGCCACGAGCGAAAACTTCGGCACGCAGGCCGATCCGCCCTCGCATCCTGAGTTGCTTGACTGGCTGGCCGTGAATTTTATGGACACGCAGGGCTGGAGTCTGAAGAAGCTGCATCGCCTGATTGTGACCTCGGCCACCTACCAGCAATCGTCGCGCATTACTCCTGAGCTTGAGGAAAAAGACCCTTACAATCGCCTGTTGGCGCGCGGGCCACGCTTCCGCGTGGACGCGGAAATTGTGCGCGACATCGCTCTGAGCGCAAGCGGCCTGCTGGACCCGCAAGTGGGCGGCCCGAGCGTGTTCCCACCGGCGCCGGCTTTTCTCTTTCTGCCGCCGGTAAGTTACAGCACCAAGCCCTGGCATGAATCGCAAGGCGCCGAGGTCTATCGCCGCGCCCTTTACACTTTCCGCTACCGCTCGGTTCCCTATCCGGTGCTCGAAACCTTCGACGCGCCCAACGGAGACATGTCGTGCGTGCGGCGCGTTCGGTCCAACACTCCGCTTCAGGCGCTTGCCACGTTGAATGAACCGGTGTTTCTGGAAGCGGCGCGGGCGCTTGCCGCTCACACCCTGGTGGACGGAGGGCAGACCGACGATCAGCGGCTCAATTTCGCCTTCCGCCGATGCCTGGCGCGCCGCCCGGACGGCGCGGAAAGGGCCGAGTTGCTGAGCTTTCTGGAAAAGGAAACTCACCGTTATCAGGACGGTGAACTGAATCCCTGGGAACTGCTGGGCGGCAATGACGCGCTCACGCCCTTTCTGCCCCGTAACGAATCGCCCGCGCAGGTGGCGGGCTGGACCGCTCTCTCGCGCGTACTCTTGAACCTTGACGAAACCATTACCAAGGAGTAGCCATGAGTTGCTCGGATCATTTGTACCGTCATCTTAGCCCGAAGCAAGTATCACGGCGCTGGTTCCTTCAACAATGCAGCGTGGGCTTGGGCTCGATTGCCTTTGCCCAGCTCCTGGCGGAGCGCGGATACGCGGACACGCCGCGCCTGGACCCGCTGGCACCCAAGAAGCCGCAGTTTCCGCCCAAAGCCAAGCGCGTGATCTTCCTCTTCATGGCCGGTGCGCCCAGCCACCTGGAGCTGTTCGACTACAAGCCGCAGCTTGCCAAGTTTGACGGCACTCTACCGCCGCCCGAGCTCCTGAAAGGCTATCGCGCGGCATTCATCAATCCCAATTCGCGGCTGATGGGGCCGAAATTCAAGTTTGCCAAATACGGGAAGTCCGGGATCGAGCTATCGGAGTTGCTGCCGCACCTTGCGAAGGTGGCGGACGACATCACGGTCGTGAAGTCTCTGGTGACCGACGCCTTCAACCACGCCCCCGGACAGCTTTTGATGAACACCGGCACGATGCAATTCGGGCGCCCCAGCATGGGCGCGTGGACATTGTACGGATTGGGTTCCGAGGCGAAGGACCTGCCGGCGTTCGTGGTGTTCAGCTCAGGCAAAAAGGGGCCGAGCGGCGGAAACTCCTGCTGGGGAAGCGGCTTCCTGCCCACGGTGTATCAGGGCGTGGAGTTCCGCAGCAGCGGCGACCCGGTTCTGTATCTCTCCAGTCCCAAGGGCGTAGATCAGGACGAACAGCGCGACACCTTGGATGCCGTCAATAAGCTGAATAAAATGCACGAAAACGTTATCGGCGACCCGGAAATCGAGACGCGCATCAACTCGTTTGAGATGGCCTTCCGCATGCAATCGAGCGCGCCCGAGCTGATGGATATTTCGAAAGAGTCGAAGGAGACGCTGGACCTCTACGGCGCCGTTCCGGGCAAGCCGTCATTCGCCAACAACTGCCTGCTGGCGCGCCGGCTGGTGGAGCGCGGTGTGCGCTTCGTGCAGCTCTACCACGAGGCGTGGGACCAGCACGACCACCTGGTGGAAGACATTTCGGAAAACTGCCGCGACACCGATCAGGCCTGCGCGGGATTGATTCAGGACTTGAAACAGCGCGGGATGCTGGAAGACACGCTGGTGATCTGGGGCGGGGAATTCGGCCGCACACCTATGGTGCAGGCTGCCGCCGGTGGCAAGGCCGATGGCCGAGATCATCACCCCAACGCCTTCAGCATGTGGCTGGCGGGCGGTGGCGTAAAGGGCGGGTTCTCCATCGGTGAGAGCGATGACCTGGGCTTCAACGTGGCGGAGGATCGAGTGCACGTCCACGATCTGCACGCTACAATTCTCAAATTGCTCGGATTCGATCACACCAAATTGACGTTCAAGTTCCAGGGCCGGAACTTCCGTCTGACCGACGTGAGCGGAACAGTCGTCGACAAGATGCTGGCCTAGAGAACGGTGAACCCCGAAACCTTCGCTGCGCCCCCGCACCGTCATCGGCGCTTGCGCGCGGGTGAGTGGGGCGTGGATTTTGAGATTACGAACTTGTGAGCCATACCGATCAGGTCGCGCAAGACGCCTTGACCAACGCGATCCAGCCGCACCAGAATGATATCGTACGGAGTGTAGTGGTCCGTAACATAATAGACATCCGGCGCAGCAGAGAGCATTTCGGAGCGATCTTCAATGGCTATGCACAGGGCGAGCGAGCCGGGCTCGGCAGTTCGGTTGACGGGCACGCAGGCCATCAGCTTGCCGCGGACTTTAAGCGCCGGCGCGCCGTAGGCGGTGCCCTCCTCAACGCCCGGAAGCGCGAGGCCGATTTTTTTTACGGTTTCAAATGTGACGGAACTTCTGGGCACTTGTCGCTCCAATTCATCTATGCCTTGTGCACGGACTCGGAGAGCAGCGCGTGCGCAACGGCCGCGAGCCACAGACCTTCCCCAACCGCAAACAATCCCCAATGGAAGGGGTTCGGCATTCCGCCGGCCATGATGTTGCGATAGTCCCACAGGAATGCGGCAAGAATCAACCCTGCTCCTATGCTGATTCCGATCCAATGAATCCCCCTTGGCCGAGCCGGCTGTCCGCCCGGCTCCCAGCGCAGAATGGCAAAGCCGGTTCCCATCATCGTCAATGCTACGGTGACCGGCGCGATCACAGGCCCGGTCCAGGGTACGGGGATAAGGAACAGGATATCCCAGGTCAGCAGGGAACCCGGCCAATCGATCAGGAGTTTCAAGAAGGCGTAAAAGGCAATATCCCAAGCGCCGAATTCCAGCAGGAGGAATGCCAGCCACTGGCGAAAGCTGCCGCCCGCCGCCGCGGCCACTGCGCCGAGCATGACCATGGTCGCGGCCTCACGCACAATTTCGGTTTCCGTCATCCGGACCATTCCCGGCCCCGCGGCTTTGATCTGCTCAAGCGTCGGCAGCGGAAACAAGTCGCGGCCTGGCGGCGTGGAACGTGCCTGCACGGCAAAAAACTGCGGACGAAGATACGTGACCACTGCCGCTTCAACGTAACCGAAAGAAACTCCAAAGAGCAGGACGGCAACAGCCCGGCGCTTCCAACGATATTTGTTTGTGGAACTCAAGCCAATCTCCAGCGCAATGGATGGGGAGTTTAACACCGCCTTCCCATCAGCGGCAGGGTGCGAGCTTTACAGTTTATCAAAGTTGCGCACGCTGCTCGGCACCCACGACTTGAAGGAAATGCGATTTCCAAATTGAGCACCGACGGGCATGAGATTCAATCAACGGCCGCCCGACGAGGCTAATCCATGAAAAGCGGCACAATGAGTCTGTGTAGCATTCGCGCGGGTTTCAACAAGGTTGACCGTGTTTTCAGGTTGCTTCGATCGACTTCACTGCAATTGTTCTTTTTGTTGCTGCTATAAAGATTTTGATTTTGACATCGACAACGATGTCCACTAATTTGCCACCATTGCATTTGGAAAGAGGCATCGTTCAAAGCCATTTAGCTGCCAGGGCTTCCGGCAGAAGGGCTCTCTCCTTTGCATGTGGGCAAGTAGGAATGAACCCAGGCCTCGATTGCTGTCGGCGGGAACGATAAGTCCAGGCCTGCTCAAGCCCTCAGAAAACTGACGTAAACCGCGGCACGATTATCGTTGCGGACGCGACCCCTGTCTGCTCGCGTAAATTCACACAAAAGCATCAAGGCCAGAGCTTCTTAAAAACTTCCACTGAATGGGAGGTCGAGTCCATATTCTATGAAGGACACTCGAACCATCGTCGTAAATCTTGTTGTGCGGTGCATGTCCGTTTTCTTCGCAGGTCTGGTGACCCTTGGCGGGATGCCGCTGCGTGCACAATCCGACAGTTTTGAGCCTTCGGTCACCGTAGGCGCCGGATTACAAACCAACTATCAACACAACCAACCCGATGGGAGCAGTTCCACGGATCAGTTCTCACTTGACCACATCCGGCTGTATTTAAGCGGTGACGTCACCAAGAATATCAGTGTGATGTTCAACACAGATTACCTTGGGAGCGGTAACACCCTGCAGGTTCTCGATGCGGTCGGGCAATTTCACTTCAATTCCCATGCCAACGTCTGGGTCGGACGCTTCCTTCCACCGAGCGACCGCGACAATTTCACCGGCCCGTTTTATGCCAATGCCTGGGCAATGTACACCGACGGCATTCAGGACGGCTATCCCTTCGTCTACCAGGGCCGCGATAACGGCGTGGCATATTGGGGGGATTTCAAGGCCGGCACTGCCACAATAAAGGCTTCCGTGGGAGCGTTTGACGGAGCTTCCGCAACAGGAAACACCAGCATCATCTGGGCTGAGCGTATTCAGGTGGATTTCTGGGACCCGGAGGACGGCTACTATCTGAACAGCACCTACTACGGTGACAAGAACCTGCTGGCTCTGGGCCTGGCAAATCAGGTGCAATCGGGAAATACCGCCACCACGGCTGACTTCCTAATGGAAAGAAAAGTGCATGGGGGAGGGGCTTTCACAATTGAAAGCGAATACTCGCGCTACAACAACCTGGGTGGATACAACGCCAACTATATGCGGAGCGAGGGAGCCTACGGGCTGGCATCCTTTCTGATTCCACAGAAGGTCGGCGTGGGCAGGTTCGAGCTGCTGGGGAAATATGCCGATGCCGAGTTTACCGGCGGCATTGTTTCGGGCACAACCCGGAACCCCAGCTACCGGCAGCAAACCGTGGAAACCGACCTCAGTTACATCATCAAGCAATTCGACGCGCGCATAATGGCTTTTGGCAAAGCGACGTCATTTAACGGTGTTCAGAAAGACTACTGGGAGGCCGGTGTGGGCTTGCAGTTGCAAATTTCCAAACAAATTAAATTTCATTAGTCGCGAAGGATTTAGGGACACAACAAATTTCTTAAAAAACAGAGAGGGGCAGAGGGCACACATGAAATTCAAATCAATGCTTGTCGCAAGTTCGTTGCTCGTTGCGGTAATTGCCGTTGGCGGAGTGGCCAGAGCTCAGGACACCATCAAAGTGGGAGTGCTGCACTCACTCTCAGGGACCATGGCGATCAGCGAGACCACGCTGAAGGACACCATTTTGATGATGGTCGATGAGCAGAACAAGAAGGGCGGGCTGTTGGGCAAGAAGCTGGAGGCCGTCGTAGTGGATCCGGCGTCCAACTGGCCGCTCTTCGCTGAGAAGGCGCACGAGTTGTTGGAAAAGGACAAAGTTGCCGTGGTCTTCGGCTGCTGGACTTCGGTTTCCAGAAAATCCGTGCTGCCGGTATTCGAAAAGGACGACGGCTTGCTTTTTTATCCCGTTCAGTACGAAGGCGAAGAATCTTCCAGAAATGTCATCTACACGGGCGCCGCTCCGAACCAGCAGGCGATTCCCGCCGTGGATTACCTGATGAACGAAGTGGGTGTGAAGCGCTGGGTGCTGGAAGGAACCGATTATGTCTACCCGCGCACGACCAACAAGATTCTGGAAGCCTACCTGCTCGCCAAGGGTGTTAAGTCATCAAACATTTCGATCAACTACACGCCATTCGGTTTCTCGGATTGGCAGGCGCGCGTAGCCTTTATTAAGAAGTTCGGCTCGGAGGGCTTGAAAACCGCGGTGGTTTCAACTATCAATGGTGATGCCAACGTGCCGTTTTATAAAGAACTCGCCAATGAGAAGATTTCGGCCGAGGACATTCCTGTGGTAGCCTTCTCCGTCGGGGAAGAAGAGCTTTCGGGCCTGGACGCAAGACCGCTGGTGGGGCACCTGGCCGCATGGAACTATTTCGAAAGCATCAACACGCCTGCGAACCGGGACTTCATCAATGAATGGCACGCTTACATCAAGAACCCGAAGCGGACAACCAACGATCCCATGGAGGCGCACTACATCGGGTTCAACCTCTGGGTCAAGGCCGTGCAGAAAGCCGGTACGACCAATGTGGACAAGGTGATTGCTGCGCTCCCCGGGCTTGAAACCCCCAACCTGACCGGCGGCATCGCCAAGGTCCTTCCGAATCACCACATCACCAAGCCCGTCTATATCGGAGAGGTGCGAGCCGACGGGCAGTTCTCAGTCGTTTGGAAAACCAAGGGGGAGGTGCCGGGCGACGCTTGGTCGAAATACCTTCCGGAGGATAAGACCATCGTTGCGGATTGGGTGACCTTGAACTGCGGCAACTACAATACCGCGACGAAGAAATGCTCCGGGCAGAACTATAAATGAGGAAATTCCTTCTTCGCATATACCCTTGGGTCATTGCAGTGCTAGTGTCTGTGGGCGGCCAGGGTTTGGTATATTCGCTGCCGTCCAGCGATGCGCAATTCCTTGCAAAGCTCGGAGAGCTGCGGGACGCGACGTACGCCGACAAAGAGAAGATCATCGAAGAACTTGGCGCGAGCGGCCACCCGAACGTGCGGGCGGTTCTCCGGGCGATGCTGGAAGACCGGCTTTACTTCCGTAACAATGACCAGAACATTTTTCTTGTCAAGTCAGCGGCACAGGGGGATTCGACGTCGCTGGACCTCATTGATCCACTGACGTTGAAAGGGGCCGGCTCGGCGTCGATCGATAATCTCACCGAAATCGGCATCAATAATCATCTGCGACGGGTTTGTGAGACGACTTTGGCGCGTTTCGGACTGTCCAACCCCGACGCGTCAGTTCGTCTGGATGCAGTGAAGGAGATAGAAAAGTCGCTGGACGAAACCAATGTCGCGCTGTTGCGAGAGCAACAAGCCGTTGAAACCAGTTCCAGGGTCAGGAAGCAGATTGCGATTGGATTGGCGCTCGCCGCGCTGAATGACCAGTCGGACTCGAAAACGCTCCGCGCGGCGATTGCAACCCTGCGCGGCAATCTCGACCCCGCCGTGCGAATCAAGCTGGAGGGTTTACTCGAGAAATCTCCGGACGGCAGCTATTTGGAAAGCGACGCGGAAGTGCGGGCGGATGCTGCGGCGGCCATCAAATCCATTGATCACTGGCGCACTTTCTTTTCGAGCATCGAGACGCTGGTTTTCGGGCTCAGTGAGGGATCTGTTCTGGTCCTCATCGCCATCGGACTCGCCATCACCTTTGGGGTTATGGGCGTCATCAATATGGCGCACGGCGAGTTGATGATGCTCGGCGCCTATACCACTTACGTGGTTCAGGTCGCCATGCCGCTGCACATCGGGTCCTCCGTGCTTGTGGCGATTCCGGCGGCATTTATTGTTTCGGGGCTCACCGGCATTCTGATTGAGCGTACGGTCATTCGCGTCCTCTACGGGCGACCCTTGGAGACGCTGCTCGCCACCTTTGGCATCAGCCTCATTCTGCAGCAACTAGTACGCTCTATCTTTACCGCCCTAAACCGCTCCGTTGAAACGCCCGCCTGGATGAGCGGCACGCTTCAGGTAAACGATGCTCTGTCGATGACCTATGTCCGCCTTTACGTTCTGATATTTTCATTGGTAGTTTTCGCGATGCTGGTCCTGGTATTGAAGTTTACGCGTACCGGACTTGAGATCAGGGCGGTGGCGCAAAACCGGGCGATGGCTCGGGCCATGGGCGTCCGCAGCGAGTGGGTTGATGCCATGACCTTCGGGCTCGGCTCGGGCATCGCGGGGGTGGCCGGCGTGGCACTGAGCCAATTGACCAATGTCGGGCCAAACCTTGGGCAGGCTTACATCATTGATTCCTTCCTGGTTGTGGTTTTTGGCGGCGTCGGCAATATTTGGGGGTCTTTGGTCGGGGGCATGTGCATGGGGATTGTCGATGAACTGCTGGAGCCCTACTCCGGGGCGGTGTTGGCAAAGATCATCGTGCTGGTGGCGTTGATCCTCTTCATCCAAAGGCGGCCGCAGGGACTGTTTCCTCCCACCGGCCGCGCTGCGGAGAGCCAATGACCACGCGGCGCCGCTACACGTTGTGGGTCAGCGCGCGGAGGGACCCCGGGACTCGATGGTTTCTGGGCGGGCTTGTCCTGATTGGCGTCGCCGTGCCCGTTCTCAATCTGGCTGTGCCCGCCTCGTCGCCGTTCCACGTCTCCTCCTACGGCCTCACCCTGATTGGTAAATACCTTTGCTATGCCTTGCTGGCATTGGCGGTGGACCTGATTTGGGGGTACTGCGGCATTTTGAGCCTCGGGCACGCCGCATTCTTCGCGCTCGGCGGCTACGCCATGGGCATGTATCTGATGCGCGAGATTGGTCCCCGGGGCGTTTACGGAAATCCCATTCTGCCGGACTTCATGGTGTTCCTTAACTGGAAGAAGCTGCCATGGTTTTGGTATGGCTTCAACCATTTTGGATTCGCCCTCCTCATGATGCTGTTGGCGCCGGGGTTGCTGGGTCTGGCGTTTGGGTGGTTTGCCTTCCGGTCGCGAGTGACGGGAGTATATCTTTCCATCATCACCCAGGCGCTGACCTACGCCCTGATGCTCGCCTTCTTCCGTAACGACACAGGGTTCGGCGGCAACAATGGATTTACGGATTTCAAGGACATTCTGGGTTTCGATCTTCGCTCCGACGGTGTGCACGATGTTTTGGTCGTCATCAGCGCTGTGGTGCTGGGAGTGAGTTACCTCGTCTGCCGGAAGATTGTCGCATCGCGGGCCGGACGGGTGATTCAGGCCATCCGCGATTCGGAAACGCGCACGCGCTTCCTGGGTTATCGGGTGGAATCGTTTAAACTCTGGGTTTTCGTCTTTTCGACCGTGCTTGCCGGAATTGCAGGGGCGCTTTACGTGCCGCAAATTGGGATCATTAATCCGAGTGAGTTTTCTCCGATCAATTCCATTGAAGTTGTGATCTGGGTGGCGGTAGGAGGGCGGGGAACCCTCTATGGCGCTGTTGCGGGGGCGTTCCTGGTGAATTACGCCAAAACACTTTTTACCACCAGCTTTCCGGATGCTTGGTACTACGCGCTGGGCGCCTTGTTCGTGCTGGTGACGTTGTTATTGCCGCGAGGGATCATCGGCCTCATCCCCAACAGGGCAAGGACGCGCGAGGCGGATCCATCTTCAAGCCGGGAAGGTGTGGGTATAAAGGATGGGCGATACCAGCCACATTCTTGATGTTCAGGAACTGACCGTCAGCTTTGACGGCTTCAGGGCGCTTAACGGGCTCACGCTGGGCATCGAGCGCGGGGAGCTTCGCTGCATCATCGGTCCCAACGGCGCGGGTAAAACCACGATGATGGATGTCATTACCGGCAAAACCCGGCCGGAATCGGGGACGGTGACTTTTGCCTCCAAAGTGGACCTTCTTGAACTCGACGAACCGGAAATCGCTCAGGCAGGCATTGGAAGGAAGTTTCAAAAGCCGACCGTCTTTGAACAATTGACGGTGCGCGAGAACCTGGAATTGGCCCTGGCGGGTAACAAGTCTTTTCTGATCACCCTGCTGGCCCGCATGACCACGGCGCAGGAAGACAAACTTTACGATGTCCTGGAAACCATCGGGCTCATGGAGCAGCACAACGACCTGGGCAGCGTTCTTTCCCACGGGCAGAAACAATGGCTCGAGATCGGCATGCTGCTGATGCAGGAACCCAAGCTGCTCCTGGTCGACGAGCCCGTCGCCGGCATGACTCCTCAGGAGAGCGCGCACACCGCAGAGCTGTTGCAGTCGCTCGCCGGTGAACACTCCGTCGTGGTGGTCGAGCACGACATGGATTTCATTCGTTCCATTGCCAAACGCGTCACCGTGCTGCACGAAGGGCGTGTGCTGGCGGAAGGCGACATGGACCAGGTGCAGAACGATCCGCGGGTCATCGAGGTCTATCTCGGGGTGTAAGATTGCTGACGGTCAAAAGCCTCAACCAGTTTTACGGTGGCAGCCACACGCTGTGGGACGTAGACCTGTCCGTCTCCGCCGGCTCGCTGATGTGCGTAATGGGCCGCAATGGGATGGGCAAGACGACGCTGCTGAAATGCATCATGGGGCTGCTGCCGGCGACCTCGGGCACAATTACCTTCGATGGCGTGGAATTAGCCACGCGTCCCGCCCACGAGCGCGCCAGACTTGGCATTGGATACGTTCCGCAGGGTCGCGAGATTTTTCCCCACCTGACCGTGGAGGAAAACCTCAGAGTCGGCCTGGGGGTTCGCAAGAACGCCTCCCGCTCCATCCCCCGGCGAGTTTTCGACCTGTTTCCGGTGCTGAAGCAAATGTTGAATCGCCTGGGTGGCGATCTTTCCGGTGGGCAACAGCAGCAACTTGCGATCGGCCGGGCTCTGGTGATCGAGCCGAAACTCCTGATTCTTGATGAGCCCACAGAGGGAATCCAACCCAACATTGTTCATGAAATCGGCGACGTGGTGTTAAGGCTGAATCGAGAAGAGGGCCTGGCAGTGCTGCTGGTTGAACAGAAGCTTCCGTTCGCTCGGCGCGTGGCCAGTGAGTTTTGCATCCTTGATCGAGGAAGGCGGGTCGCCGCAGGGGCAATCGGAGAACTGACCGATGGCGTGGTGCGCGCGCACCTGAGCGTCTGAGTTCGGGAATCTATCGTGGCGGGTTTTCGTTATATAATGTGCCGGGCTTAAATCACTTTGCTTGACGGTCAATGCGACTCGCGCGCCGGGTTGCACGCACGGACGACGGTTCATGCATCTCACTCCGCGAGAAATCGACAAGCTGATGATCTTCACCGCTGCCGAGGTTGCCCGGCGGCGCCGCGCCCGGGGCCTAAAGCTGAACCACCCCGAAGCGGTTGCATTGATCACCGCGGAGTTGCTCGAAGGGATCCGCGACGGGCGATCCGTTTCCGACCTGATGGATTTTGGGTCCACAATCCTGTCCCGGAAGGATGTCATGGAAGGCGTCCCGGAGATGCTGGGCGAAGTCCAGGTGGAAGGGACTTTTCCCGACGGGAGCAAGCTCGTCACGGTCCACAACCCGATTCGTTGAAGCAGTTTTTTCTATCAGGAAATGACAACCCTCACAGGGGTTTCAGATGATTCCGGGAGAATACAAACTCCGAGACGACGACGTCATCGCAAATGCCGGCCGAACTGCCGTTTCCATAAGTGTCGCCAACACCGGGGACCGCCCGATTCAAGTGGGTTCTCACTTTCATTTTTTTGAGGCCAATCGGGCACTGCGCTTCGACCGCGCGGCGGCTTTTGGAATGAGGCTGAACATCCCCGCCGGAACCGCAGCCCGATTCGAACCCGGCGATGAAAAAATTGTAAGCCTCGTGTCCATAGGCGGCGCCTGCGCCGTTTATGGTTTGAACGGATTGACCAA
>JASIKV010000023.1 GCA_030049455.1 Terriglobia bacterium | reverse complement strand
GGAGTTTCATTTTGAACGTGAGTCTTCCGCAATGCCTGGTGCGCGAGCCCGCGGTGCGCCATCAACATCAGCACGCGCGCCGCAGCGGTAATGCAGGCCAGCGTTCCGGCAAACAGACTGATGATCGCGCCAACGTCGATGAGCAGCCCGAAAATAGGCACACCGCTCAACTCTGCCAGCACGTGCATCGGCGCAGGGTTCGTTCCCAGGTCCTGCCGCACCTCATGGAAGCCCAGCACTTCGGCATAGGCGCAAACCGTAAAGAAGATTCCGCCGAGAATGGCGGTTTGCATCACAGCGCGCGGAATCGTTTTCAAAGGGTTCCGCGCTTCCGAGCCCATGGTTGTCGCGCTCTCAAAGCCGCAAAAGCTGAACAGCGACATCACCAGCCCGAGCCGCAGTCCGCTGCCCGTTGAACCTTTCAGGTGCAGTTGATCCATATCCCAATGCGCCCCGTGTTGAATCAGCAAAATCACGACCAGTGTCGCAATGAGCAGGACCGAGACTACTTCCACCCAAAGCATCAGGCGCGCTGAGATCTGGACATCGCGATAGGCGATCCAGGTGGAAACGCCGGTTACAAGCGTGGCCAGCACCACCGCGGCGGCCGCGCGCCCGGCGCCATGGCGTATGACCAGGCCGGCGTAGTGATAAAAGCCGCCGATCACACTCGAACCCGTGGCGACATACGCCAGCAGCAGGCTCCAGGCCACCATTGCGCCAAGGCTTGCGGGCAGGGTCATCGAGGCATATGTGTAAAGCGATCCGGGGGAAGCCGAATAGCTCGCGTACCGGCCGATGCACCATGCCACCAACAGTACAGCAAGCGTTGCGAGGACGTACGCAAGCCAGGTGGAATTTCCCGCCAGGGCACAAACCAGAGGAATCGTGGCAGCGGGCGTGGTGGTGGGCGCCATCGTGGAGACCGACTGCGCCAGCGTTTCCATCGGTGATAGCACTTCCCGGCGCAAGCCATATCCCGATGCAACCGCGCCGGCTGAGCCCGCGCGTTCGAATGTTGGGAGATTGTTCCCGGAATCCGTCTGAGTTGGACTGTGCATGGCGTACGATACGGGAACCGTCGTGGAAAATGCAAGCCCCTTGCTCGATTCGGGGCTCTGTCCCGGAACGAAACTCGACACCATTGACGAAATCCGGATCCCCGCCTATAGTTTCACATCCTCAGCAAGGAGAGTCGTCACCTGCTTCAGCGCATCTTTCATCTCAAGGAAAATGAAACAACCGTGCGCCGCGAGTTGCTCGCCGGCCTGACGACCTTCACGACCATGGCGTATGTGGTGGTCGTCAATCCGCACATACTTTCGGAAGCGGGCATGCCGGTGGAAGGTGTCCTGTTCGCCACCTGCATCTCCGCCGCGCTGGCCACGCTGGTGATGGGAATCTGGGCGAATTATCCCATCGCGCTCGCCCCCGGCATGTCGCTAAATGCCTATTTCACCTACTCCATCGTGATCGGACGCGGCGTGCCCTGGCAGACTGCGCTGGGAGTGGTTTTCATTTCAGGCTCGCTGTTTCTTATCCTGACGCTTACGAACATCCGCGAGATGATTGTAAATGGCATCCCGGATTGCCTGAAGTACGGCACCGCGGGCGGAATCGGTCTGTTTATTGCATTCATCGGATTTCGAAATGCCAAGATCATCGTTGCGCACCCGGCCACGTATGTGGCGCTGGGAAACTTTGCCGACCGCGAGGTTATTCTGGCTGCCGCCGGACTTCTGCTGATCGCCGGCCTGATGGCGCGCGGCGTGGGCGCGGCGATTCTGCTGGGGATCGCAATTACGGCTCTTGCCGGAATTCCCGTAGGATTAACGCATTGGCCGGGCCACTTGTTTTCCCTTCCCCATCCCGGCGGCACATTCCTCAAGCTCAACCTGGCAGCTGCGGCCAAGTTTGGTCTTGGCGACCTGATCTTCATCTTTTTTTTCGTGGACCTGTTTGACAACGTGGGCACCTTGATCGGCGTGTGTGAAGAAGGCGGCTTCATGCGCGACGGCAAGCTTCCCCGCGCCAGCCGCGCCCTGCTGGCCGACGCTCTCGGAACACTCATGGGATCGCTCACCGGCACTTCCACCGTCACAAGTTATATTGAAAGTGCCGCAGGTGTGGCGGCGGGCGCGCGCACCGGCCTGGGAAACCTGCTCATCGCCGGATGCTTTTTCGCCGCCATGTTCTGCGCTCCCATCATTGCGGCGATTCCGGCATTCGCCACAGCCCCGGCGCTGATCATCGTCGGGAGCTTGATGTCGCGTGCCATGTCCCGCGTTCGCTGGGAGGATTTTACGGACTCGTTCCCGGCATTTTTGACCCTCGTCGCCACGCCCCTCACCTTCAGCATCGCTACCGGCCTGAGCCTGGGCATGATTTCCTTCACTTTCCTGAAAGTCATCACCAACCGGCGGCGGGAAATAAGCCCCTTGATTTGGGTTCTGACAGGGTTGTTCATCCTTCGCTATGCGTTTTTGAGCATTCATTAGACAGGAATCTCAGTCTTCAAAATTGTTAGTAGTGGGTCAGTTTGAATTTTGCAGCGCGTCCCGCCTCGGCGGGACCACCCGCGAAGGTTACGCGGCTGAGGACGGCCGCGCTACAACTTCCGGTCTGTGCGGAGCCGCCTCCAGGATTCAAACTGACCCACTACCCAATTGTTTTGCCAAAAGCTTCGTGGCAACATTCTGGCTTTGCTCATGAGCCCCGCATGACGAGACGCGAATTGCTTGAAGTCCTGGGAAAATCCGCACTGGCGGAGGGCTTCGCACGCCTGCCCACCGAGGGAGGCGGGGCGTCACAGGTCTCCGCCTCGACGGAGACGCCTCCCGATGTCATGCCGGGAACTGATCAACTTACGCGAGAGGGGGACCTTGCAGCTCAAATGGTAGAGGGTTTGCATCGCCATCTGCTGCAACTTACCGGCGCATCCGTGGAGTCGCGCGCCGCGTTTTGGAGGCAGGACTACTCAT
>JASIKV010000022.1 GCA_030049455.1 Terriglobia bacterium | reverse complement strand
AAAGTATGAATTTTACTCAAGCAAGCTACTTTTTGAGCTGGCGCAGTGTTCTGCCGTCTTTCGACTATGCAATTTTAATAGCCGAGGTCTCAGGAATCCATAATTTATGCTGAGCCCAGTTCGAAGGTATGCAGCCGCACGTTGCCTTGAACGGCGGTGTCATGGCCTCGATTCTTTCAATATTCGCCATATTTCCTGATTTTCCCCAGAATGCAACAAGGCCGTGACCCGTGGCGCATTCAATCCAAAAATTTCCTTTTGACGTGCCTTGACGTTTGCCGATGCTGCTGATTTCAAGTTCGGTCAGTTTAGGCGTCATGGTATTCGACCTCCGGCTCATTCAATCCGGCCAGCCCTGGGTTAGCACCCCTTCTAGGGACTTCTTAATTAGGGATTGCCAGTTCCCATTGAGCTTAAAAACGTGCGGCTTCGGGCCGCATGTCGTCTCCCACCACCTACATACTTCCGTCAGCTTTTACCCTTTAGCCTTTAACCTTTCACCGCCCATGCCCATTTCCTCCTGCTTTTTTTTGCGCTTCCTGCAGGATGTCGAGTTGATTCAGGAAGACGTCCATGGCGCGCCTCACCAGGGCCAGCCGTTCGATTTCGCTGCGCATCAATTGCAAGCGCTGTTTGAAGTCCAGGTCGAAGGGCAGCGCGGCGGCCATGCGGAACGAGAGGTAGCGGTAGGGTTTGGGAATGTGCACGGGCATATCCGCGGACTGCCGCAGCCGGCGGAGCGCCTCGCGAAATTGCTCGATGGCCGGCTCGGCGTCGGAATCACCCGGGGTGTCCGGGCCGTCGTCGTCGAAATACTCCACGGCGCCGCGCAGGTAGGGATGATCTTCGTTGGTCATCAGTATTTCAAACCGCCGCTTGCCCACCGTCAGGATATCCATACGGCCGTCCTCATACTTGTGCGTCACGCTCACGATGCGAGCCGTGCAACCCGCAGGGCTCAGCGCCTGCCCGTTCACGCGCACCAGCCCGAACTCCTGCTGGCCCTTTCCTGCCTCTTTCGCGGCCAGGCACTCGCCGATCATCGTCTTGTAACGGTCTTCGAAAATGTGCAGGGGCAGCGGTTCTTCGGGAAGCAGCACGAGTTCCAGCGGGAAGAGGGGAAGGAATTCGTTGTCCATAAATCACGAGGCGATGCGGTCATTTCTTCAGCGGCTCAAACTTCATGCCATCCCAAGCGCAGGCCTTCTCGATGTTCACCGTATCGAGCGGCTTTTCCCGGCCAAGGACGAAGAAATCCACTTTGCCTTTCCACACCGGCTCCTGCCCGCTGCCTTGTGCGCGATACGTCACCTCGCCCTTGGTCACAGTTCCGGGTGCGCCGATGTTTTTCTCCGGCGGCTGGAGGATCTGCATCTTCGGGCTGTACTCCGAAAGGTTGTGGTACTCGGTCGGCGCTTTCCAGAGGGTGGAGAAGTCGCCGTCAGCAATTTGGCGAATGACGATGTTGGCGCCGTAAGTTTCCGCTTGTTCGCGGAAAGGCTCCTTGCTGATCACGCAGTCGCTGCCGTCGCCCACCAGGTCGCGAACTTCGAGAGAGGTGATTCCCGGCTGCATTTCCCCCACCACGAAGTTCAGCATGCCGCCCGGCAACAATTTTCCCTGTTGCGATGTGAAGATGACGAGCTTCGCCAGGGAGAGCGGCGCGGTGAGCAGGTAACAGAGCAGGGCGGGAGAACCGTGCGGCTGACGCACCAGATACCGCACGATGTTGGTGTGCCCGGCCGTGAAGTCGTCAAGATATGGAGCGCCGAGCGTTTTGAGCAAATCGCTGTCCAGGGGATAAGCGGAGACGGGCTGTATGTCCGAAGGTTTCACTTGCACCCAGCCCGTCTCCATTGTCCCCGTTTTAAAATTAAGCGCCTTCACCTGCGCAAGCGTTGTGCCGTGCTTTTCCTCGGATTTGTAAACGGGAAGCTCCAGGCCGCGTGGAAGCTCGTGCGTGACCTTTCGGCGACTGGGCCCGATAACGGAAAAACTCGCAGTGCCCGCGGGCAAATGCACCCAGCCGATGGGCACCGGCGGCTCAGGTTCCTTCTTTTCTTTGCCCGTCGCGACCGAAGCACAGGAGGCAAGAATCACGAGTACAAACAGAGCGGCAGGAATGCGGGTTTTCATATCACTGCCTATTGTTGACGAGTTGCGGCGGTTTGACAAACGGAATTTGGAGGTGCGGGCTCGGGACCCTGGGGTTTTTGTAGGGGCGGTTCGCGAACCGCCACTACGCATGCTGGTGCGCCTGGTAGTGCTGGCGCAGCAGGTCTTTCCCGTAATCATTTCCATTCGGCGTGCGCACCACGCAGTGGATGTGCTGTTGCGTGCACTCTTTGGGGTTTTGGGCGAAGCGGGCCAGGTTGGCGGGGCGCTGGTGATCGAACTCGATCAGAATCACCGGGCTGTGGATGCGGTAATAGAACACGCTGGCCGGTTCTGAGCCGCCAATCCACGCAAAATAGGTGCGATCGGCAAAGCGCCGAACCTCATCCATGCGAACTGTCGCATGGCCTTCGTCCATATTACCTACATACAGATCAACCAGGTCTAAAAGCTGCCGTCGCGACGCGTCTGAGAATGCGGCGACAGGCGCTCCGGCGTAATCCAACACCAGATTGTCCTTGAACGCCTCGCCCAGATTGTAGTTTTCGTGCTTTTCCTTCCCCAGAATCGCCTTGGAGCGCTGCGCGTCGTCGAGCCCCAGCAGCATGCGCAGCCCCGCCGACTGCTCCTCCTGAAGAATTGACAGTCCCTGATACTTGCCCGAGGGCGCCGTGACCGGCTCGGAACCGGCAAAGTAGGGCGTCATCACCACCTGATCGCCCAGCACAAAGTAATTGATGATGGCGTGGTGCCCATCCAGCTTGAATCCCCAGGGTTCCGTGGCCGAGGGCTTTCCCATCACCGTCAGAAAGTAGAGCCTCTCGCCCAGGAACTCGTGGTCGCCGGTCAGTTCGGCCAGCGTTTCGTTCAGGCGCATGATGTTGCGCGTCAGAGTCATGCCGCGCGGGCTGAGCGCTGCCGCGAGCATTGCAAACGCCGCCTGGCGCTGTGCCTCGGTCATCTCCTTGAAGCTCACTCCCTGGCGGACATAGAAGTGCTGGTTCATCCATTTTCGCCATTCGATGTCGTCCACGGCGTACATGGTGCGGCGGCGCTGGTCAGCCGTCAGGGTGGTGAGGAATTGCTCCGCCGCGCTGCGAACCGCCACCGTCGGAACGCCTGTGGAGTGGATGCCGAACAGGCCGGTCTCAACCGTGCCATTGGTGGTGACTCCCTTGAAGGGTTCGGCCAGCCCCTTGCGTTCGTAATCGAGGGACATCTGCCGGAAGCGCTCCGCCATGTCACTGGTGCTCTGCGGAAAGGCGTAGGGAGCAAGAAGTGCGCCGGGAATGACGGTTGAGAAAAACGTCCGACGGGTGAAGC
>JASIKV010000227.1 GCA_030049455.1 Terriglobia bacterium | reverse complement strand
GGCAACACCATCACACAGGGAAACCCGAAGCGGCGCAGCAACGGCGCCTGGTCCATCAGCCGGCCGAACGACGGTCCGGCGCTGGGAATGCACCACAGATGGTTGGGCAGGCTTGCAAGCCACTCAAGAAGCTGCTGGTATTCTTTCAGGCTAAGATGATACAGAAAGGCATTGCCGCCAAAGAGCACTCGAGTCATTCCCGCGGCGGCAAGGTGATCGACGATGCGCGCCGTCGCGTCAAAATTCAACGTGCGGCTCGCGTCGTGCCGGCGGGCCAGTGGCGGCACGGGAAAAACTCCCTGCAAATCTTCCAGTTTTATTGGCGATGTACGCATCGGTTCCTCAGTATGGGCCGCGACGGAATCAGCGAACTGCGGAATTCAGGCAGGAATACCGCTCCCTCATTTGCCGGGTTTGCGGAGAATGAGGTTCATTTCGAGCGGTGTGCGGGTGTCCAGCGAGCTGATTTGTCGCGTGTCGGAGGATAAATTCTTGTACGTGGCTTTGACGGTGTAGTCGTGGTCAAACCGCAAGTCTGTGAACTGGTACTGACCTCCCGAATCCGAATAGACGTCAAGCGCTTGCTTGGTTTGCAGGTCCGTCAGTTCAATTGCCGCCCCGGGAATAAGGTGGTCAGCCTCATCTGTAGTTACACCTCGCACGGTCCGGGTCTGCGGCTTCTTATCATTGGCAATGCCTGAAAAGGCCCCGGAAAGGATCATTCCGCCCAAAAGAAGCATCAGAGGAGCAGCCCAGCGCGATTTTGCGTTCATCGATCGCCTTTTCAAAAGGCTGCCATTGGCCGAATTGTGGGAATTCCTCTCGCGCATTTTCATATCACCAGGCCTCGTCCTCCTCATCATCTTCCTCACCGTGCGAAATGATGTCGAGTTCGACCGGATTGGTGTTCACGACTTCGAGTTCAGCTCCGCAGTCGGGGCAATCCAATGTCGCTCCTTCTTCGACATCGTCTTCAACTTCAATCGCCGCCTCGCACTCCGGGCAATAAGGCATGATCGTTCTCCCCTGAATTTCTGCTAAATCATCGCAACAAAAGTCTATGCATTTCCCCAATTGATGTCCAGACCCCCCCGTGTGATTTTGGTTTCTCGGTTTAGTATTTTCATAGCAAATGCAATTTCACCTGCCCCGCCAAAGGTCGGAAGTCAGCGAAAACAGACCATTCAAGGTCGAAATTTCAGAAAACGTGGCTCTTTTCAAGCCCGCCCTGTCCAAGTTACCCTTGTGCGCTCAGGTCGAATCCTGAAAACTTCAATCACGAGGTCGTGCCATGAAAGACCAACACCAATTCGCGACTCTGGCCGTGCACGCGGGTGAAGCTCCCTGCAAATTGACGGGAGCGGTCGATACCCCGATCTACCAAGCCACAACCTTTGCCGCCGTGGACTCGAATGAAATGGCGGCGCTCTACTCCGGTGAAAAACCCGGGTACATGTATACCCGCTACGGAAACCCTACCCTCAGTGCCTTGCAGCAGAAGGTGGCGGCGCTGGAAGGCGGCGAGGCGGGGCTGGCATTTGCCTCCGGAATGGCGGCTATTTCCTCCGCGATTCTCGCATACATCAAAGCCGGAGACCACGTGGTGGCGGCGCGGTCATTGTACGGCGCGGCCTACAATTTTCTGAACCGCAAGCTTCCGGCCATGGGCGCATCTGCCACCTTCGTGCAATCCACGCGCCCCGAGGATTTCGAGAAAGCCATCCAACCCAACACTCGTCTGATCTATTTCGAAACTCCCAGCAATCCCATCCTGGAAATTCTCGACATCGCCGCGATCGCCGGGATCGCGAGCGCCCGCGGCATCGCCAGCATGATTGACAATACCTTCGCTTCACCCGCTCTTCAGCAGCCCTTGAAGCTGGGCGTTACCGTGTCCGTTCATTCCGCCACCAAATACCTGTGCGGTCACGGCGATGCCATGGGTGGAGTGGTCATCGGCCCGAAGGATTACATTGAACGCCTTGACCGCGACGTCCTGCGTGACTTCGGCGGCATCATGAGCCCGTTTACAGCATGGTTGATGCTGCGGGGCATCCACACTCTGCACGTGCGCATGCCCGTCCATTGCGCTAATGCGCAGCAGGTGGCCGAATTTCTTGCGCGGCACCCGAAGGTTGAACGCGTCAATTATCCCGGCCTGGTAAGTCACCCCGGCCATGAACTCGCCCGGCGCCAGATGAAATCCTTCGGCGCGATGATGAGTTTCGAAGCAAAGGGAGGTTATGAAGCCGGCAAGCGGGTGATGGATCGCGTGAAAATCTTCGCCCGCGCCGCCAGCCTGGGCGATACGCGATCGCTGATTGTGCACTCCGCATCAACAAGTCACCGTGCCGTGCCGCCCGAACAGCGGCAAGCCATCGGCATTACCGATGGCCTGGTGCGGTTATCAATTGGAATCGAAGCCGTTGAGGATTTGATCGCCGACCTCGGCCAGGCGCTCGCAGCGTGAATCCGGGGACACGCACGCGGCTGCTCGCGATCGTCTGGTATGATGGCTGAGGGGACTTGCGAATGCCCAGGCTCGTTTCGTTTCTCCTGCTGATCTATTCCTTCTTCCTGATTCAAACTGGTCTGCCCAAGCTTCCGGCGCGCATTCCCACCCACTTCAACTCGGCAGGCAGGGCAGATGGCTGGGGAAGCCCCGGCTCGCTTTGGATCATCTTCGTCGCACAGGCGCTGACTTGCGCGGTGTTCCTGCTTGTGCCGTATCTGGGCCAAAAATACCCCAACTCCGTCCACCTGGGTCTGCGCCGGTTAACCGATTTCCCTGTTTCCCAGCGCGTGGCCATTCTGACGATGATGAATGAGATGGTGGGATACCTGAGCGTCGTCATGAATCTGTTATTCGTTCTCATGCTGCACGAAATCATTCAGGCGGCGCAGCAGTCTGTGCCGCATTTTCAGATGTTGTGGTTGTTAGTGCTGGGGGCGGGCGGAACCTTCGCCATTCTCTGGTATTATCTGGGGAAGTTTCGTCGCATCGAAAAAAGCGATGACAACGCCATCGAGATCACGCACTGAGCCGCGCCACCACTGCTGCGGTGAATTCCTGTGTTGAGTTTTTTCCACCCAAATCGGGCGTGCGCACTTTTCCTTCAGCAATTACAGCCTTGAGCGCTCCCATCACATGCGCTGCGGCGGCGGTTTCTCCGAGATACTCGAACAACATCGAAGCAGCCCATATTGCGGCAATGGGATTGGCGATGCCGCGACCGGCGATGTCCGGCGCGCTGCCGTGCACGGGTTCGAAAACGGGCGGACCCCGGCGCTCCGTGGGGTTCAGATTGGCGCTTGCAGCCAGGCCCAGGCTGCCTTGCAGTGCGCTGCCCAAATCCGTGAGAATGTCCGCAAAAAGATTGGAGCCCACCACCACGTCCAGGCTTTCCGGATGCGTAATCATGCGCGCGGCTAGCGCGTCCACGTGGTAGCTGGCCACGCTGACGTCAGGAAATTCCGCGGCCACAGCGCGCACAACCTCATCCCACATGACCATGGAGTATTGCATGGCGTTCGATTTGGTGGCGCTTGCCAGGCGCTTGCGCGGACGCCGCTGCGCCTGCTGGAAAGCATAGCGCACCACGCGCTCCACGCCTTTGCGGGTAAATACGGATTGCTGAATCGCCACTTCATCGGTCGTGCCGCGTTTGAATCGGCCGCCCACTCCCGCATACTCGCCCTCGGTGTTTTCACGAATGAAGAGCATGTTCACGTCTTCCGGACGTTTAGCGCGCAAGATCATTTCCAGGCCGGGAAGCATCTCGACAGGCCGCAGATTGATATAAAGATCGAACTCAAAACGGATTCGCAATAAAAGGTCGCGCAGTGAAATGTGATCGGGAACGGTGGGATGGCCGATGGCGCCCAACAGAATGGCGTCAAAGGTTCGCAAAGTTTCGATGCCATTTTCAGGCATCATCCGGCCGTGGCGCAGGTAGTATTCGCAGCTCCAGTCGAAGGGCTCGAATGAAAGCGTGAAGCCACGGACGGCGGCCTTCAGGACTTCGACCGCGGCGGGAATCACTTCCTTGCCGATTCCGTCGCCGGGAAGAAGGGCGAGGCGGTAGTTTTTCATGATCAGGCGTAGCTGGGGCGCCGACGCGTCACCAGCCAGAGAATTCCCTCCAGCGCAAGCCCCACGAGCGTGCCCCACATCAAATTAGTGATGAATGAGATGACACCCACACACGCGGCAATCAGCAACTGGGGCCATCGTCCAAACAGATCGCGCACGTAGGCAGCGTGTTGCACACCCACGTAAACCAGAAAAACCCCCAGCACCGCGAGTGGAATCATATTGAGCAATCCCACCGCGGCGCCGCCGAACAGCGCCAGCACGATGCAAACGCCTCCGATCACGTAACTCGATTTTGGCGTGCGCGCGCCGAAGCGATAGTGCGCCGTGATTCCTCCCGACCCATGACACATCGGCGAGCCCAGGATAGCCGCAGTGGCCAGGTTCACCAGGCCGATGCTGATGCAAAGAGCGCGCACGGTGACGCGATGCGCCCGCTCACCGAAAAGAATTCGCGCCGTGTTCTCCGTCGCCACCACGGAGTTACCGAAGGTCAGCGCGAATTGTGGCACGACCAGAAGGGGCAGAACCCTTTCCAGTTCGTTCATGCGTGGATGCAGCAGTTGAAATGGCAGCGGCGCCAGAGGCAGCGCCGGCAGCTTCCCCCAGTGCAAGGCGACGCCCAGCGCAATCCCGCAGCCAAGCAGCACAAGCGCCGCGGGGAATCGCTTGGAATCCCACAGCACCAGCAGCAACGCAAGGCCCACAGCGGCAATAAGCCACTCCGCCAGGCGGCCGCCCGGCAGCGCCTGCCCGCCGCGCGAGCCCATGACCATACGCAAGCCCTCACGCAGCAGCACCAGGCCCAACCCCAGTTGAATTCCGCGCACGATGGGGAGTGTGAACAGTTTTGCCAGCCATGCGGCCAGATGGGTGACTCCAACCAGCAGCAAAAGCGCTCCCATCAGCAGACCGGCGCTGGCAATTTCCGAGGGCGTCAGCGCAAGTGCCAGGGCGATGGCCGCCACGGCCTTGAAGGGTTGCACAGCGATGGGAATCTCGAAATACCAGGCGGCAAGGCAATAGGTCAAACCCGCGGCGAGAAAAACCGCGGAGGGATTCAAGTGATTCAAGGTGATCAGCGCGATGGCGATGGGAAACAGCACGCCGATATCGCCGAACGCTCCGGCCACATCCAGGCGAGTCAGCGGCCAGGCGATGCCGCGCGAAGACGGAGGATCAGACAATCCGCGCGTCAGTCCCGCTCCCGCGGCCATCGAACTGGTTTTGCCTGATTCGCTGCTCAACGATTTCTCCTAACTTTGTGACACAAGTCCGCCCTGCCAAGTATAATCCCGCGGATGTGCAAAGTTTCCAGGTTGTTTTTCAGCGTTGCACTGGCTTGGCCTCTTTTCACCACGGCAACCCTCAGCCGGCCGCAAACGGCGAATGTTGAATTTCCCCGGGTCCCGGAAGCGGCCATCCTTTCTCTCACGGGAAGTCATTATCCGAAGATTACTCGGGCGCTTTCCACCGTGGGGTTTCATGTGAGTGAAATCAACGCGGAAGAGTTTCGGTCTTTCCTCGGCGGCTCTTCGACTCTGCTGATCATTCCGGAAAATGAGGGGCGCCATTTGGAAACCCGGCAGTTGCAAGCGGTGCTTTATGCCGTCGATCGGGGCACGCCGCTGCTTTTCGATGGCGCGATGCCGCTGGCGGAAGCCCTGGGCATGAAAGCCACGGGCGCACGCGGGGATTTAACGCGCTATCACTGGGACCACTACGCTGCAGATGCCGTGCGCCTGCCGGGGCGATTGACCTATTCGAAATTCAAGGTCAGTCGCGAGCTCAAGATCCTTGCCTTCGGCTCCAGTGAAAGTGACCCGCTGGTGGTGTCAGGAAGTCGCGGCCACGGCAAGTTTGTCTACAGCACCATTCAACTCGAGCCACAGCAGGGAATGGTCTTTCAATATCTGCCGTTCCTGGCGCAGGCGATTGTGGACGAACTCGACATCGCGCCGTCCCTCGCCGCGGACAATCTGTGTGTGTACGCCGATTTCGGCGGTGAGCCCAAGGCTGACCCTGTGGCCGTGGCGGCGCAACTGAAAAGTTGGTCCGTGCGCGAAGTTCACTTGGGAGCTTTCTACGGCTCCGACATGTTCCGCGAGTTTGCTCCACGATTTATCGCCGCCGCCCACCAGCAGGGCATC
>JASIKV010000021.1 GCA_030049455.1 Terriglobia bacterium | reverse complement strand
TCAAGCAGCCTGGACACACCCCATGAACCCAATTGGCAAGATCGCTCAACTCGCCCGGTACCCCGTGAAATCAATGCGGGGTGAGGCGCTTTCCGCCACGCGATTGACCCTTCAGGGTGTGCCGGAAGACCGCCGCTATGCCTTTGTCCAAACCGCCTCGCGAACCGATTTCCCCTGGCTGACGGCGCGCCAAACACCGCAATTGCTGCGTTACAAACCCGCGGTCGAGACGCAAAGTTCCGGAGAAGTCGTGGTGAACGTCACCACCCCGAGCGGAGCAAAGTGGCCCGTTGACAGCCGGGAGCTTCACCAGGAAATTGAGCAGCTTGCCGGGCGTTCCCTTTTTTTACTCCGGAACAATCGCGGGTGCTACGACACGGCGCAGATTTCAATTATCAGCCGGCAAACGATTCACCGCATTGCCGCAGAAACCGGGACGGAGGAGAATCCACGCCGATTTCGTCCGAATCTCCTCATCGATTTGTCGGAAGGGGAGCCCTACGAAGAAGTGCATTGGGCCGGCCGAATTTTGCGTCTGGGAGAATCGGCACGCGTGGCCATTATTAAGCCCGATGAGCGTTGCAAGATCATTACCCTTGACCCGGACAGCGCAGAGGCGAATCCGGACGTTTTGCGCTGCGTCGCCGAACAGCACGGTAATGTCGCGGGAGTTTACGGAGCTGTTATCACTCCCGGCGAGATTCGCACTGGCGACCCAATCTGGCTGGAAACCTGACCTCAGCGAATTGAGTCGCCGGCAAGTCCCCAAAAATCCTTCACGTAATAAGACGACACGACGTTCCCGAACAGGTGGCAGATGGCCCGGCAGTCCGGGATGTCTCCGTAAAGTTTGCGGCCCCGCGCAAAGATCTTTTTGAATGAGCCTTCGCGCAGAAGATTCCCTGCGATTTTCTTCAGGGGTTCGCAAGGATAAAAAACGTCTCCGTTTGGGTAAACGCGCGGAAACATGGTGGGGAAGCATTTGAAGTCACCGAATTCCAGTACGGTTCGCAAGAGCTTGGGAGTGCCGTTGATAGGCTGCTGGCGCGTGCGGCGGCGCTCGATGATCTTCTCCACCAGCGCCTGATAACGGGGGTTTTGCTTCAGGCGCAGGTTGGGCATTTTCTCACGCAGCGCGGATTGCGTGGAAAAAACGAATCCCTGTTCCCCACAGAAATCAAGAATGCGCTCGACCTCCGCGATGTTCCACTCCTCAATGACCGAACTGATGGTAATGTCGGACGGGCGCGGCATGCTCGATCTGGCAAGCTGCAGGTTCTCCAACACACGGCTCAAAACTCCTGACTTGGACTTGGGATTATCGGGGTCGGCGGTCAGCGCGTCCAGGCTGACGATCAGACCGTCGAGGGAAGCGAAGAGGCGCGGGCGCTTGTGGAGGAGCGTTCCGTTGGTTACCAGGAGAACGGAGCGATACTTTATCCGGCGTTTGGCTGCCTCGACCAGGTCTTCCACGTCCGCGCGCAACAGGGGCTCGCCGCCCGTGAAAAGAATCGAGTCCGTTTCGCGCCGGATCGTCCGAAGAATGGCAAGTGTCTGGTCCGTGGGAAGTTCCTGGCTGAAAACATCCGGCTCTTTCTGGGTGCAATAGGTGCATTCCAAATTACACTTGTGAGTCGTATAAAAAACCGCGGCATAGGGGGCAACGATGTCTGTGCGAAGGATGTCGCGCCGATAGAGGTTTTGGAAGTAGTGTTTGAAATTCTTCAGGACAAACGGGTAGTGGCGCAGCAATCCGCGCAAAAGCTTGATTCCCGCGGCTTCAGTTTGAGGTTTGCCCATTCCCCTCAAGCTTAGCCCGCCATGGCGTTATTGACAAGCAAATGAGCCTGAAGGTTGCAAATTGCGGATTTAGATGCCGTTGATCGCGGTTGAGAGGATCTGGATTGAATCAGCTCCTGGGGGGACTCGAATTCTGCGGAATCAGCCGCCCGCTTGCCACTCGATAGTCAGACCCGCGCCAGCGGACCCGATTCCAGACCAGGCTGTTCAGCCATACCACAAAGGCAATTGCATCCCAAAGGACAACGAGCCACCAACGGCGCTTGAGCAGGTCGTCGCGCAATCCCCGGATGCCCATCGCCCAAACTCCCGACATCCGCAAGATCAAGTAGGCCGCAATAAAGCTCCCCGCCACAAGAGGTGTGGGGAAGAGGATCGCGGCCAAAATCACCCAGGGCAGTCCCTGCGTGAAGATCAGTCCGAAGTAACCGAGCGGCCTGGCCTGGCGAGCCATGATGGCCCAACGCAGGCGTTGCACATAAAAATCATGCAAGGTATTCAGACAGCACCACGTTTTGACTGAGGCGTCCACCAATTCCACTCGATACCCCAGTGCCGCAGTTCGGAAGCCGATTTCATAATCATCCGCGGCCTCGTTGACCAGCGCTTCAAATCCGCCCATCTTAGCAAGGCACTCGCGGCGAATCGCCACGGTAGCTCCAAGAGCGAAGCGCACTCCCTCCAATTGGCGGGCCATCAGAACGGCAGGCATGAAGTCGGCGCTGATGGATACCGCCTCCATCTCCGGCCAGAACGAACGCTGCGGAATCCCAGTAAACAAGCTGGTGACCGTGCCAACTTGCGGGTTGCGAAAGGGTGCGGCAATCTGCCGCAGGTAGTCGGGCGCCACTTTTGTGTCTGCGTCCGAAACTACAAGAATATTGTGCCGGGCCTCGCGCGCCAGTGCGCAAAGCTTGTTGATTTTGTTGTTGGAGCCTATCCGTTCCGGCGCCACCAGAAGGCGAATCGGCAGCATGGGGAATGCCTCAACCAGTTGGCGGATTACGGGAGTCGCAGCGTCCTGCTCACTGGCAACCGCGAAGAGGACTTCGTACTGAGGATAATCTTGCCGGCAGAAGGTGGCAAAATTCTGGAAGGCATCAGGATCCAAGCCGAATGCGGGTTTGAGGACGCTTATCGCTGGAGTAAAACCCTCTGGCGACCTATCCCGATGCCGGAAGAA
>JASIKV010000226.1 GCA_030049455.1 Terriglobia bacterium | reverse complement strand
TGATCGTCGATTTCAAGTACGCCAGCTCCGACAAGCTGACCTGGTGGTTCGATCATCACCAGAGCGCCTTTCTGACGGAGGCGGATGCGCAGCACTTCCGCACTCACCAGAACGGCCAGAAATTCTACAATCCGGATTACAAGTCCTGCACGAAATTCATTGCCGATATCACCGGCCAGAAATTCGGCTTCAAGGCTCCTGACCTGAAGGAACTTGTCTACTGGGCCGATTTGATAGATGGCGCTCAGTACCCGGACATCCGCACGGCGGTGGAAATGCGCGAGCCGGCAACGCAATTGACCCTGGTGATTGAAGGAACCAGCGAGCCGGACTTCTGTGTGCGCCTGATTCCCGAGCTCATCTCCAAACCGCTCAAAGAAATCATCGCGCTGCCGCACATTCAGAAGGCGTTTGAAGCTCTCTACGCCCAGCACTTGAAGTCGATTGAGCTGATTCGCGCGCGCGCCACGCTGCAAGGCGGAGTGGTTTTCTTCGACCTCACCGATCAGCCGGTGGAAGGGTTCAACAAGTTCATCCCCTATTATCTTTTTCCGGATTCGGTGTATTGCGTGGGACTGAGCAAGTCGAAGGAGCGCATCAAGATTGCGGTGGGAAGCAACCCGTGGAACAACACACCCAAAGGCGCAAACCTGGCAAGCATCTGCGAAAAATACGGGGGCGGTGGACATCCCAAGGTGGCGGCGATCTCCCTTCCGCCGCAGGAGATTGAGCGCGCGCACGTGGTGGCCGCGGAAATCGTGGGGGAATTGCGCAAGAGCGTTTTGGGGGGCTAGGAACTCTGTCTCGCATGGGTGATGCTGAAGAGCCTGGAGCGGGGCCCTGCCGGCGCCGGGCGCGGCGGGAGACAGCCTCGACGACTTGCAGCATCAAGCATTGCCGTGAAGCCCAGCAGTGGGTCAGTTTGAATTTTGTAGCGCGTCCCGCCTCGGCGGGACCACCCGCGGCGGTTACGCGGCTAAGGACAGCCGCGCTACAACCTTGGACCGTGCGAAGCCGCCTCTGAGATTCAAACTGACCCACTATTGGAAGCCCTAAGCCCTTGATACCAGGCAGAGGGTATGGTAAGAAAGTAGGGTAATTTCATACCACCAGAACCAGCCTCCGGTCGTATGTGCCGTACGTGGCTGTTGAATTGCGGGGAAGGGTTTCGGGGGCAGCGTTAAACCCTTGGGGATTTAGTACAGACAGATTCGCGAGTTCTTGGCACGAGCGCGCAGAGCGGACCCATGATGAGGCGCGGGAGCGTGACTGCCGCCGGGGGAAGGTGAGGGCCGTGGCCGAAACAACGGGGAGTGATGCGAAGGCCATCCATGTGTCGATGTTCGCTCTTTCGGACATGGGCCGCGTCCGCAAAAATAACGAAGATAATTTTGTAATTTGCAATCTGTCCACGGGAGAAGTGGGACTCTCTCCCTCGCTTCAACAGCATGATGTGGGGCCGCTGGGCTCACTGTTTATGGTCGCGGACGGAATGGGCGGTGAAGCAAGCGGCGAAATCGCCAGCCAGCTTGCCGCGGTAACCGTTCCCAAGCGCCTGTATGACAACCTGAAGTCGCTGGGAACCGCCAGTGAAGCCAATTTCGTCATCCTGCTGCGCGAAGCCATTGAATACGCCAATCAGATTATTTATCAGAAGGCCCTGGCCACGCCTGCCTACCGCGGCATGGGAACCACCACCACGGCGTCCGCTCTGTTCGGCCAGCATCTGTTTGTCGGGCAGGTGGGCGACTCGCGATGCTACCTGATTCGCAACAAGCAGCTCACCCGCTTGACCCGCGACCAGACATTCCTGAATTACCTTCAGGACATCGGCGCGGAAATGCCCGCCGACCCTGAGAAGGACAACCGCAAAAGCATTCTGACCCAGGCGGTGGGGAGCAGTGAAACGCTGGATGTGAAGGTAACCTACATCCGGATGAACCAGGGCGACCGAATCCTGATCTGCTGCGACGGTCTGTATAACATGGTCCCGGAACCGGATCTGCTGGAGCTTGGCGCCAAAGGGGTTGAGCTCCCCGACATCTGCAAGTCCTTGATCGAAAAAGCCAACGCCAACGGTGGAACCGATAACATTACCGTGATCGTCGTGGAGTTTACCGGGCAAGGACTTCCTCCCATGGATGGGACCCCCGTCGAATGCAAGGAATTCAAAGAAGAAGACTTTAAACCGCAAGCGTAGGAAGGAACTTAGTTGTCAGTGGACTCTGTCGCTTACCCGTGAAGCCACTTCTGGCTGGGTGCGGGGGACTGCAGACAGAGAGCTGTTGCCATGAAATGCCCCACTTGCGGCGAAATCAATGAGGCGGGATATCGATTTTGCCGCGTTTGTGGCGGATCGATGGAGCAGGCGGCGGAAGCCGGCCCGACCATTGCCGCAGCCCCTCCTACCAGGCGTGTGGAAGCCCTCAAGCCACCGCCAGCCGCCGGGGCTCCCGCTGCTCCCCAGGCATTTCGACTGGTCGGCACGTCCGGAATGCTCTCCGGCCGAACCTTCAACATCACCTCCAAAGGCCTGATCGTCGGCAGGGACTCCAGCAAGGCCCAAATCGTCCTGGCCGACGATCAAGTCTCCCGTCAGCACGCCTGGGTGGGATTGAACGACGCCGGGCAAATCATTCTCCGCGACCGCGAGTCCGCCAACGGGTCGTTCGTGAACGCCACGCGCGTTCAGGAAGCGTTTCTGAAACCCAACGACACGGTATCCTTCGGCGCGGGCGCCAAGCATCAATTCCGCGTTGAGTCGTACGTGCCCGTGGTGGCTGCGCCCGTGGTGCGCAAGACCGACACGGGGGCCGACGGAGAAGTCCACACTTCCCTGATCAGCCAGGCCGACATCGCCGCCGCGCAGCAGCAGGACCGTTCGGCCGGCGGAACGGTGGCCATCAAGCTGACCGACGTGATGGCCCGGCCGCACGTCGAGCTGATCGTCGACAAGTTCGCCGTCAAGAGTGAGGACATCCCCGACGGCGGCCTGGTGATTGGGCGCGATCCCGGCCGCTGCAGAATCGTTCTGGAGCACGTCTCCGTCTCCGCCGTGCACGCGCAATTGTCGCTGAAGGGCGAGGGCGTTGAACTGGTCGATCGGTCGGCAAACGGAACGTTTGTCAACGGCATCCGGGTCAAGACCGCCGACCTGCACGACGGCGATTACATCACCTTCGGACGCTACAGCGGCAAGTCGCTCATCTTCCGCTCCGGCCTTGAGCCGCAGCTCAAGATGGAAAACATCGACCTGGCCAAAGAGCACCTGGTCATCGGCCGGGATCCAAGCTGCGACGTGGTCATCGCTCACCCGGTGGTTTCCAAGAGGCACGCGGAAATCGTCAGGCAAAACGGCAAGAGCCTGATCGTCGACCTCGGCTCGGTGAACGGCACGTTCGTGAACGGCATCCGCGTGAAGCGCCACGAACTCCAGGAGCTGGACCGCGTGGTGATCGGCCCCTCCGAGCTGCATTTCCACGGCGGGGCGCTGACCCACGTTCCCGACCGCCGCGTGGTGCGCCTCGATTCCGTGCATCTGAATTTCCAGGTGGCCGACCGCAACACCGGCCAGCCCAAGCTGCTGCTGGACGATCTCTCGCTGGTCGTGAAGCCCAAGGAGCTGATCGGCCTGCTGGGCCCGAGCGGCGCGGGCAAGACCACGCTGATGAACGCGCTGAACGGCTTCGTGAAACCCACCAGCGGCAAGGTCCTCTACAACGGCGTCGATCTTTATCAGAACCTGGACGCCATGAAGTCCACCATCGGCTTCGTTCCGCAGGAAGACATTATGCACCGGCAGTTGACGGTGCGCCGCTGCCTCTACTACGCGGCCAAGCTTCGCCTTTCCGACGACATTTCCGAAGATGAAATCAACCGCCGCGTGGAGGAGATGCTGGACACGCTGAAGCTTGACCCGCAGCGCTGGGACAATCCCGTCTCCACGCTCAGCGGCGGCCAGCGCAAGCGCGTGAGCCTGGGCATCGAGCTGCTTCCCAAGCCCGGAGTGCTTTTTCTGGACGAGCCCACGGCCGGCCTGGACCCGCGCACCGAAACATTGATGATGATGCTCTTCCGCCAGCTTGCCAACCAGGGCTCGACCATCATCATCACCACCCACCTGCTCGGTTCCTTCGGTGTGCTCGACAAGGTTGTGGTCATGGTCCAGGGCCGCCTGGCGTATTACGGCCCGGGGACAAAATTCCTGGAATACTTCAAGGCCGAGACGCCGCCCGACGTTTACGACGACCTGACGGACAACAACACGGTTCCCTACGCCCTCGAGCTCAAGAAGAAATTCCAGGCCTCGGCCCTCCATGAAAACCTGATCGTCGAGCCGCAGCGCAGAATTCCCGCGGATTCCGGCCAGCAAACGGGAACGACGGAACGCGCGCGGCAGGAAAAGCGATTCAGCTTCCGCCAGTTTGCCACTCTGCTGCAACGCACCTGGGAGCTGAAGTTCAGCGACCGCTCGCAAACCCTGCTGCTCTTCGGCCAGGCGCCGCTGGTGGCCGTGCTGGTGGCCCTGATGGCGAGCGGCCCCAACCAGGTTCAGACCATTTTCATGGCGATGTTTTCCGCGCTCTGGTTTGGTTGTTCCAACGCCGTGCGCGAAATCGTGGATGAGCAGACCATTTACAGACGCGAACGCCAGACGGGGCTGAAAATCCCCTCGTACATCATGGCGAAGGTCGTGGTCCTGTCGTTCGTGGCGTTCGTGCAGTGCTTTTCCGTCGTGCTGATCTGCCTGTTCGTCAATCACGCCTTTTCGCTCAGCCTGCCGGAAGCGGGCGCGGCCATCCTGATCATGTTCCTGGTGGCGGCAAACGGCTCGCTGATCGGCCTGCTGATTTCCAGCCTGGTTTCGACGCCGGAAAAAGCCCTCACGCTCTTTCCGCTGGTGCTGATTCCCGAACTTCTGCTGTGCGGGCTTTTCCTGCCCGTGCGGCCGATTCAGACCATCATCCCGGTTACGGTGGAGCAGCTTTTGGAAGGAAAAATGTTCGCCCAGCCCGAAGCCAAGGCCAAGGTAGCCAGCATGGAGCAGCAGGCCGCCGCGGATGACGCCCTGCGCCTGAAGGCCGAGCAGGGGCAATTCGGCCACATCGTGGTCGGCGCCACCACTCCCTCACCTGACACCATGAAGCTCTTCCACCGGTACACGCCCGCTCCCGTCGACGGCATGAGCACGCCCATCCGCTGGATCTCCACGCTGGCGATCTCGCGCTGGGGGCTGGAAGCGCTCTCCGACCTCTGCCTGCACGGAGCCCACTCCGCGGACGATTCCGCCTACAAGATCATCAACACGGTCACCATTTCACTTCACCCGGATGACGCGACGGACCTTGAGTTGGGGCTGGAAGCGCCGCCCGAAGCCGTCATGGCGGGCCAGGGTTTCGCGCTGCCTTCGCACTTCTGGCGCGACAAAGGGCCGTACCTCGCCATCATGACCGGCTACGCCCTGCTGATGCTGGTGGGCATTCTGGCCGTGATGAAGCGCAAAGACGTGAAGTAGCATTTCCAAAGGAGATAACATGGATTCAGGCATATCTACGGTTAGAAACCTTCTCTATATCGTTCTGGTCATGACGCTGCTCTCCATCTTTGCGAATTTCTACGTCGGGTCGGAACTGGCCAGGAACAGCGATGAACTGATGGCGCTGCGCCAGCTTCTGGCCAAGGAAATGACCAGCACGGCGCTCGCGCAGTCGGCCGAGCTCCAGAAGAAAATGGATCAGCTTAATCAGGACGCCCAGGGCATTGACGCCAAACTTCAAAGGGCCCAGGATTCATTCGTCGCCAGGATGAACGTGGAATTGCCGCGCATTATGGATAACTACATCCGCACGCGCATGCCGCAGGTTGAACGCGAAGCCATGCAGCAGATGCCGCACTGAGATTTGGCTATTTGGCGCCACTTCACCGGAAGGACGCGAAAACCGGGGACGAACGGAATGTTACAGCGCTTTCAACAGATACTCTGGTCGCAAGAAACCCGTATAACGTCTCGTCTGTCCCCTTGTCTCCCCCCTTGTTTCCCCCACGGCATAAAAGGCATGCCGTGGCTACCCGCTCTCGACGCTATGTTTAGAGCACGTTCCGGAGCGCAACCGCCAGGTAACCAAGCTTCGACTCGTCTGCCTTTTGCAGGGCGAACTTGCCCTTTTTAGGGACGATCAGCCACATCCCCATCCCGAACTTTGCCCCTTGCACGGCAAATCGAAAATTCTCGCACTTGTTTTCGCTCTTCCCGTTGTCGGACGGCATGAAGCTCAGCGTGCCGGAATCGAACGAAAGGCGCCCATTGCACTCGGAGGAGCTGTGGTACTTGTACAGGCGGGCCGAAAACGATATGGGCTGCCACATCGTGGCAGGCGAAGGCGCAGCGGGATTCTTCTGCTTTTCAAATTTGGCCAAAACCGGGCCGAAGCCACTTATAACGATGTCGTCAATACTGGTGCCAAACATGCTTCTCGCAAGACGCCCTCCGTATCCGGTCTTCCCGGTATCTCGCCATACTTCTTTTGCCGTTTGGTTATCGAAGAGGGATGCGGTCAAATACGAGCCCAGCCCATAGCTTGGTACGGCCTCTGAGACCTCAAAATTATCGAGCCTTACCGTCAGGGTCCAGCGTGGCTTAGCCGTCTGGGTAGCATTCGGTCCGGAGCCACTCGAGCAACTGGGGTCCAGGAGCCTATAACCCCGCTCCTGCACCTTCCCCATTAAAATCGGCCTCAAGCCACTGAGGTCGATGTGTTCCGAACTATTCCGCGCGTCGATTGGAGGCATTACGCACAATGCGTCAATTTGATCGAATTGGAAGGCTGGGGCCATGAAGACCGGGTGTTGATCTTGAGCATGGGTAAGTAATCGTCCATTACAGAGGAATACGATCACGGCTAGGCCGACGATCAGTCGGCTCAAGTTGCGTTGCATAAAGTATGCAGACACGGGCAAACACGGGGACAGGCGAAACGTTATACTGGTTTACCCCCGTGTTTTCCCTTCCATGTTAAGGAGCGAATCGCGCGTTTAGCCCCCGCTCTTCAAATCCACGTGGAATAGCTGCTCGCCCATGAAGAACTCATCTCCGTCAATCAGCTCGATTTCCGAGCGGACGCGGCGGTAGACGCCGTTGCGGCTGCGCAGGTCTTGCAGTAGAAATCGCCCGGGCTGGGCGACTATGCGGGCGTGGGTGCCGGACATGTAGGGATCATCCTTGAAGACCAAATCGCCGGTGGTGCGGCCGAGCGTGGTTTCAGGCTTATCGAGCATGAACTCCGCGACGATTTCACCGTTCAGCTTGATGTGTTCCAGCTTGGAGGTCAGCGGCCCCTTTTGCAGCTTGGGAACACTCCACACCATGGTGCCTTCGATGGGTTGTTGCTTGTTGGCGGATTCATCCAGGCTCTGAGTCACAAAGCGGAACAGTTCGCGCCCCAGCAGAAAGACGTCGCCGGGACTCAGTTCGCTGTCCTGCCGCTGGCGAATGAACGAGCCGTTCTGGCTGTTCAAATCCTTCAGCATCAATTTTCCGTCGCGAATGGAAACGGAAGCGTGGCGCGGAGAGAGAAGCATATCCTGCGCATAAGTCAGCTCGCAATTCTCGCGGCCGATCACGGTTTCCTTCAGAACAGGAATGGTCTTGCCCATTGATCCATCGGGCTTCTTTTCGGAAATCTGCGCTTCGATGCGGGGCGCTGCCCGCAACCCCGAAAAAACCACGGTGCCTTCCATCGCGGAATCGGGAATATTGGGCCTCGGAACGGGCGGGCCCGGTGGCGGAGTTGCGGGCCGCGCGGGCTGTGGAGACACGGTCCGCCCCGCAAGTGAAGCCGGTGGCGGGGGAATCACAGGGCGTGGAGGCGGTGATGGCGGAGCCGCTGGGCGCGGCGGCGGTGGCGCCGGCGGCCGGGCCCCAATCGAAGGCGGTGGAGGAATTGCCGGGCGCGGCGGTGGCTGCGGCGGCGGACCTGGCGGCCGGGCCACGGGCGGCGCAGGCGGCGCGGGCGGAGTCATCGGGCGCGCCGGCGGCGGGGGTGCAGCCGCAGTTGCCGGCAATGTGGTTCCGCAGTATCCGCAGAATTTGCTCCCTTGCGGAAAAGACTTGTGGCACTTCGGGCACATGACCTGGGGCACGGGAACTGCGCCGGTGGGTCTCGCGGCCGGCGCGGCGGAGGGAGCATGCGGAGGCGGCGCGGGCACGGCGGTGGCCGCCCCGATAAGTTGCGGCTTCCCGCAGCGCACACAAACCTCGGCGGAGGCCGGGTTCATGGCCCCGCACGATGCGCAGCGCAAATAGCGTATGGTTCCCTGTTCGTTCGTGTCAGCGTTCATATCCCATGCCCATCACATTTTTGTCGGCTCTAAGGGCCGATGGCTTTAATCCAAATGGGGTTAGTATAGCAGCGAAATTCATTATTGGCACTGTTTCGTGTGACGGCCACAAGCCGAATGTATATCCAGTCCGGCGATCCCTCCTTCAGCACAGGGTGCAGGTCGAAGGCAACCAGGCCGTTGCTGGCCAGCGCTTTGCCGGCCGGAACCGGAATCTCCACCGGCGGCTGCTCCCCGGCCCCCGTTCCCACGATGAGCTGAATCGACTGCACGGGGCCGAACTCCTCGCTGCTGACCCATTGAAGTTGCAAAGGCGGAAGTGATTTTAAGGGGCTCGACATCTCCCCGCCCACGCCGATGTCCCCCGCATCGTCGATTGAGCCGTTGGCATTGGTATCGAAGCCCGCAATCAGCAGCGGGCCATTGCTCATTACCGTGTGGCCGTCGTGCAAAGCATGCAAGACGTTTTCGCCACGCGCTCCCATGCCGGCGGGAGCAAAGACCACGGTAGAGATTCGCCCCAGGGCATTGTCCTCCGCGTAGCCATTGATCCCGCGCGAAGGCTTGCCGAGAAAATCCACAACATCCATTGTGCCTTCAAAGTTCAAGTCTCCGTGCGCATCGGAGCCGGCGGCGAGAAACGATTTGAACAGGGGCGCGTCCGTGCCATCGGTTCGCGCGGCCAGCCCTTTCTGCAGCAGCGGTTGCCAGCCGAGCTTGATGGCCTGATCCAGCCGCGCATACTGGTCGGCGCCCGGGTCGTGGGTGAAGCAGGCGCTGGAATCCTCATGCGGGCGAATGCAGAACGGGTCGCGCATATCGTCGGCAGTGGAAAGCGTGGCGCGATTCCATCCCTCAAGGCCCACCAGCCCCGCCTGAAGCCCCTTCCCCTCGGGCGACAGAAAATCCGCGCTCAGGTCCCAGCTTCCTCCGCGCATCACCGGGCTGATGGGATCGAAAGGATGCGCGGCGTAGGCAAATCCTCCCGCCGCGGCGACTCGCGCCAGGGCGTCTTTGATGGGCATGGCATCGGAGGACGGCCCGCCCGTGCCGGTCAGGATGACCGTGTCATCGGCGTTCTTCGCATCGGGGAATCCCTTGTCCGGATCGTCGGGCGAGGGCGCGGCGATCATGTGGACTGTCGTCAGCACGGCGCCGGGCTTGCCGCTGGAGGTGGTCACTTCCTCGCCGCGAATCAGCATCAGGCGGCCATCGCGAAATTTCTTCACGTCGTCCAGCTCGGCCTTGTAGGCGTCGGCGGTAAGGTCCGTGGAATGGTCGGTCAGCAGCAGCCAGTCCAGCCCCGCCTGAACGGCGGCCTGCTTGGTGATGTCGAGCGGATAGCCGCGCTCCGCCGGATTATCCGTATACCCGCAGTGGTAGTGCAGGTCGCCGCGATACCAGTTGGCGATTTGCGGCAGCGGCGCCGCATTCAAGGCCACGCGCAGAAAGAAATCCTGGTCCGGCCAGTCGGTGACGTGGATGGAAACCCAGACGTCCACGGAACCAAAAGGGCCGCCCAGGAAGTGGCTGGAAAGGTAGGACTGAATGGCCTCGCGCGGCACCTCCAGATTTTTCCTGTAGCGGTCTTTGATCACCAGCGGCTGGCCGTCCGTGCGCGCGTCAAAGGAGAAATCCTTGCTCGCGCCGAGCAGCAGCGCATCCTTGGCGAACTGGTGCTCCGCGCCCGTGGGCTTGACGAAAACGTTTACGCCCTGGAAATTCAGCGGGTCGCGCGAAATGTAGCTGGAAACCGTGGTGCTGGCGGTGTGCGACTCCTGCTCGACCCCGTTGATGATTTCCACAAAAATGGGGAGATCAATGTCGTTGGAATTGCGCAGCGAGCGGGGACAATCCGCGCGGAAGAATATCCCTGTCTTCGAAAGCTTGGCTTTCAACTCGTCGAGCAGGCCCTGGCCGGAGAGCGTGCGCGGCAAAAAGGCGCACCACGCCGCGATGATTATGGCGGCGGACAGAGAATAAGCTTTCCGGCTAAAAATGTTCATGGAACAATTTTACGCGCGTCCTGAATGGAAATGCAGTTGTTACCTGAAGTAGCCAGCGCCACCACCTTGCCGTCCGCATCGAGCAGCGGCGCGCCCGATTCGCCCGGATCCGCCGTGTGCTGCATGGTGATTGCGCCGCCCTGCGGGCTGACGGCAACGCTCAGCAGGCGCGGAACACTCAGCGGCTGGCTGATGCCCAGCGCGTAGCTGCACAGCACCAGGCTGGGGGGCAGTGCGGCGGAGGCGCCAGAAATCGCCAGAGGCTGAAAACCGCTTCCGGTGATTTGCAGCACGGCCACGTCCGCTGCGCCTTCCGCGTGCAAGTGCAGCGTGGCTTTCTCGCCCGACTCAGGGTCCTGGAAATTCTGCTCGGCCATCTGGTCGGGCGCGGTCGCCAGAATCTTCAAGCTCTGCTTGTCCGTGCAAAGCGCCGGGCCGGCATTCGGCTGTCCATCCACGCCCAGCACTTGCGCGCCGGCCGGCCACGCGCAGGTCTTCACGCTGGCTTGGTCAAGGGTAAGCTGCTGGTGCTCGATCAGGAAGTCCACCTGCGGGTCGAATTTCCACGGCTGAATGACGCGCTTGGTGGTGAGCATCTTGCCGTCCGCGCTCACCAGGAATCCCGTTCCTGACTGCGAAAACTCCTCGGCGGCTTTGCTCTTGGGGTCCTGCACTTGATAGACCGTGTAAAGCAGATAGAGCGCAGGTTTTACTTTGCCGCCGAGGGCGTCATTGATATGCAATTTCGCAAGGTGCTCCTTGGCCATGTTGACGGCGGCGGCGGAGGCGGGGTTGGAGAGCGAGTCCAAAATCGTGTCCGCCGCCATTTTCACCAGCGGATTGCCCTGGAACAAATTGACGGGAACGGTTTCGTTCAATTGCACCGGAATCACCACCTGCTTGGCGCGCAGGGCAAGCTTCTCAATGGAATTCAGCTTCACCTCAATAAAGCTCTGGCCGGTAATCTGAACCTGGTCCTTGTCCACCATGTCGCGCACCGGCTGCATGGAGGTGAGGTCGGCAAAGACGATGGAACATTGCAGAGGCGCGGGAAGATCCACGGAGTCCTTGTTCGAGAGCTTGAATTCCTGGTCAAGGGTGTCGATGTGAACCGGGATGCCGTTCACCGCCACGTCCTGAAAATACATATGTTCGACGGTGGCGGACTTGTCCACGGGCTTAATGGTGACGTAGAGGTTCAGCAGCAGGCGTTCCGTATTGATGTCCTGAAAGGTGATGTTCTTGTAGACGGCGGGATTGGGAGCGGGCTCGCCGCCCTTATCCGGAAGCTTGTAAATCTTCGCGCCGCGAATGGCGTCGGGAAGCTGCGATGGCTGATCGGTTTGCTGCGCGATGGAAGGAGCGGTCCAGAGAATCGAGCCGATGATAATGGCAAATGCTGTTTTTCGTTGCGGAAAAAGCATTTCGCGGGGACTCCGGGAGAATCGTCGGGGCTATGCGGCCGCCCGAATCATTCTACGACCCCAACCGGGGTCTTAGGGGCGGTTCGTCTTGCGGCCCAAAGCCGCCTTCAGGCGACGGATCGCGCCCCCCTACTTGGAGTGCGGGAGCAGCAGCTCCCGCCTTTTCCTTCATTCTGCACAACAAGATCTTCAAACGACCAAAGAAGGCGGGAGCTGCTGCTCCCGCACTCCAGAAAACAAGCCCGCCTACGCCACACCATCCTGCCAAGGCACTTCGTACAGTTCCACGGGCTTTTCCTTGTTCTTGACCATAATCGGCTGCAGGCGCCTTGCCGGGATCTTGCCGTTCAATTGCAGGTATGTAGACTCGGAAATCAGAATTTGCCCCGCCGCGGCATTGGAGCACAGTCGCGAGGAGAGATTCACGGCATCGCCGATGACGGTGAAGTCCATGCGCTTTGCGGAGCCGATGTTTCCCGCCGTAACCGGGCCCGTATTCACTCCCACGCCCATGCGCAGGGGCTGCTGGCCGCGGCTTTCCCAGTCGGCATTCAGCCCGGCGAGCGCGCGTTGCATTTCCATGGCCGCCTTGGCGGCGCGCAGGGGAGCGTCGGGCATGGGAATGGGCGAGCCATAGAGCACCATGATTCCATCGCCCAGGTATTTGTCGAGCGTGCCGCCGCTTTCAAAAATGATGTCCGTCATCTCGGAAAAATATTCGTTCAGCAATTCCACCACGGCGTGCGGCTCCATGTGTTCCGACATGCGGGTGAAGCCGCGAATGTCGGAGAACAGGATGGTGACGGTCTGGTTTTCGCCTCCCAATTGCAGGTCGGGGTTGGAGATGACTCTCTCGACGACGGCAGGGGCCAGGTAGCGCTCCAGAGCCTGGCGCTGCACCATGCCGCGGGCCAGCTCCTCATGCGAGCGGGCGTTATCGAAGCTGATGGCGGCTTCGGCGGCGATGACGGAGAAAATGCCCAGCTCCTCCTGCGAAAAGGCGTGGGTTTTGCTCAGGCAATCGACGTAAAAAATTCCGAAAACGCGGTCCTTGTAAATCAGCGGCGCGCACATGGCGGAGCGGATGCCGCTGATGCGCAGGCTCTGGCTGGCGGAAAAGCGCTCGTCCGTGCCCACGTCGTAGATCAGCAGGGGCACGCGGTCGTTCATCAGTTTCTCGGTGACGGTGGTGGAAAGCGCCACGCCGCGCCCCTGGGCCTTTTGCGCTTCGTCCTTGTAAAGCAGCACGGCAGGCTTGAAGCCGCCCTTCTTATCGTCACGCAGCATCACGAACCCGCGCTCCACGTTGTCCATCTGGAACACCAGCTCCATCACGCGGTGCATGATTTCATCGGGCGTCAGAACGCTGGAGAGCGTTTTACCCACGGAGAGCAGCAGTTTCAGCAGGTTGTTTTCCTTCTCGAGCGACTTGACGCGCTCCTCCGGCGGTATGGAGGCCATGGGGGCAGTGGGGGGCGTGAGGCGAAGTGATGTGCTGATGTCTTCATCCTCCACCAGGCGCTTGATGTCCGTCGCGGTGCTGCTCCCCGATTCCAGATGAAGGTCGCCGGAGCGCGATTTCTCAAATTTCAGCTCGTACATGCCGATCGCGATGCGGTCGTGGTCCTTGAGGGTGTATTCGGAAACTTCCTGGTTGTTGACGTAGGTCTTGTTCATGCTGCCCAGGTCGTGCAGCAGAACCATATCGCCGGGAAGCACCGTGATGCGGGCATGGTGGCGGGAGACGCTGCCGTGGTGGAGCACCAGGTCGTTGGTTTCCGCCCGCCCCACGTTGACGGTAGAGCCGCCGATCTCAAAAATCTGGGTTTTACCTGAAGGGTCTGTAATTACCAGTCGAGCCATGAGAAGCAGTCCCTTTTATTCCGTGACCACGCGCACGATGTCGGAAAACTCGGGTTTGACGCCGGGATTCATGGTGACGACCATGGCTCGCGAGTTGCCCGCGTCCACCACCTGGGTCACTTCCATCACTCCCACGCGCGTGTTGGGGTCAGAAGCTTTGTAAAACGCCAGCTTGGCTCCCTGCTGGATCCCCTGCGCCGAACCCATGTCAATCGTCACGTTGGTGCCATCATAAGACGTAACGTAACCCTGCGTGGGCGGGCGCGAGGGCGCCGGTGCGGGAGCGGCCGGTGTGGAAACCGCCGCCACGGGTGGTGCTGCGGCAGGCGCGGCGGCCTGGCCGGTCAGCTTGTTGACCGCGCTGTCGGTCTCCGCGCGCAGGTCCGCGACGGCCGTCCGGATCTTCGAGAAATTTTCCTCGTTGCCGACCTTCAGGGAGGAAAGCATATCGTCCAGATCCTGAAGCTGGTGCTGCTGGCGCAGGAAGGCGTTCTGAAGCAGCGCCTGATTCTGCTTGATCTCCGACAACTGGCCGGTCAGCGCCGCCACTTGATTTCCCATGGCCTGCATCTGGTCCAGGATGGCCTTGAACTGGTCATCCAGATACTTCTGCTCGTCATCCTTGAATTTTGGAAATGCGCTGGGCGTGACGCAAAAAAGCAAGACTGTGCCAAGAATAATCCGGCGAATCATAATCAAACCTCCGCGGCGTTTTTGGGCGCATCGCAAGCAGCGTCCCCGTTATTGGCTGTTGAGGGTAATGTTAACAGGGGTGGTCTGATTTTCCAAGACCGTCACTTGTTGCGTTACCGGCTTGTATCCGTTGAGGGAAAAGACGAGCGTGTGCTGGCCAACGGACAATCGGAAAGACGCGGGAGTCCCGCCGTTGCCGCTAATGGGCGCGCCATTCTCAAGCACCGTGGCCCCGGGCGGGATGGTGCGGGCCACCACAATCCCCGTAAGCGCCGGAGCCTTGCCGCTAATCCTTCGAAGGTCGCCGTTGGCCAGTTTGACGCTGCCCTGCGAGGGTGAAGCGCCGACCCACTTGATCGTGTAGGTGTGGGTCCCCGGTGTCAGGGTGGCATTCACGGGGCTCGGCCCATAGGATTTATCGTCGATCAGCACTTCCACTCCCGGGGGGTCGGTTACGACGTTCAGACCGGCGCTGGGAGCGGACAGGTTGCCTGCCAGGGTAGTCGTCTGCCCGGCGGTAATCGTTACGCTTTGCCAGTACGGATCGTATCCGTTCATTGAAATCTCAATGTTGTGCACGCCGGCGGGCAGGTCGGGAATGGTAAACGGCGTGACCCAGTTCGGCTGGGAATTGCCGTCAACGGAAATCTTCGCACCCGTGATGTTGGCGCTGACCATCAATTGGCCCACCTTGCTCACCGCAGCATGGGTGCGGTTGTCGGGCTTGGCGGGCTCCGGCTTGGGCTTGGCAGGCTCAGCCGCTGCGGGCTGGGCCGGGGCAGTGGTGGAAACGGCGGGCGGGGTGTTCGCGGCCGGAGTGCTGGCGGCGGGCGCGGTGGCGGTCGCCTCCTGCCCGGACGGTTGCGTCCCCGGCTGCGTGCCCGCTTGCGCCGCCGGCTGGGTCCCCGGCTCGGTTGCCGGCGGATTGACCACCGGGGGAGTCGGCTGGGGCGTAACCTGTACGGGCGCGGGCTGCGGCTGGTTCTGCGGCCGCATCATCCACCAGTAAGCGGCGCCGCCGGCGATTGCCACGATCAGCAGCGCCGCCAGAACCCACATGATCTGTGGAACCGACTTCCGCTGCCCCGCGGCCGGGGGAATCATGTGAATGTTAATGGGCGCGGGTTCGCTCGAAATCGGAGTTTCCGCCACCGTGGCAGTGGGAGCAGCCCGGCGCGGTTGCGCCGCCCCCGGTCCGGGAAGCGGCAGGGTTCGATCCGGAAGCTCGACCTCGGGCTCGGGCTCAGGTTCGGCGGCGATGGCAGGCGCCTTCAGAATCACCGTTCCGCCGCCCACGATCGGGGAGCCTCCCAGATTCTTATAGTTCCTCAAATCCTCCGCTAGCTCCCGGCAGGTCTGGTAGCGCTCTTCCACATTCTTGGCGAGCGCCTTGGAAATCACAAAGCTCAGGCCGGAGGGAATCGACGCATCCAGTTCGCGCGGCGGAATGGGATTCTCATTGATGATCTTGTAGATGACCGTGGTGATGTTTTGCCCGCCAAAGGGCTTTTCGCCCGTCACCAGCTCGTAGAGAATCACGCCCAAGGAGAAAATGTCGGAACGGCCATCGATTTGCCGGCCCTTCACCTGCTCCGGCGACATGTAATTCGGCGTGCCCAGAATTTGCCCCGCCTGCGTCATGCCCATCGCCATCATCTTGGCGATGCCGAAGTCCGTCACCTTCACCAAGCCGTTCGACAAAATCATGATGTTGGCTGGCTTGATGTCGCGGTGCACGATTTTGTTGCGATGCGCGTGGTCGAGCGCGCCGCAAACCTGGTCGTAGATGGGCAAGATGGTTTCGATCGGCAGGACGGTCTGTTCCTGAATGTGTTTTTCGAGCGACTTGCCCTCCAGAAATTCCATGGCGAGGTAGAGAACGCCGTTGTCCTCGCCGAAATCGTAGACGGTAATGATGTTGGGGTGCGCGAGGATTCCCGCCGCCATTGCTTCGCGCTGGAATCGCGTCTTGTATTCCTGGAATTCCTGGGGAGTGGCGCCCTCGGTGAGCATCGTCTTGATGGCCACCGTCCGGCCGATCACCGGGTCGTAGCCTTGATAGACCACGCCCATCGATCCGCGGCCAAGTTCACCGACAATCTGGTAGCGCCCCGTCTTGGTTAATGCGTCGGCCATAACCGCTCGCTCTCACACGACAAGGTCGAGGTGTGATTTCGGCAGCCCATCCCCTCGATTGCGTTAAGAGACTACCACCACACGTTGGTCCAGCAGGCTTGCAAATTAAAGCCTTATCGGCTACCCAAGCCTAACCCAGGAAGGAGCGTAAGTCAACGCGTGTGAGCAGGCAATAGTACTTTTTCCCGGCGGACGCCACCCCTTGGAAGTAGGCCGCGACTGTGTTAAATTGAGCGAATAAAAGGCGAAGCCGTATGCCCCGCACGGCTGCGCCATATTGGTTCGCATTGGGAGTGACCGGAAACTCTGGAATCTCCACTGTGAGTCCGCTTCAGGGCGGAGGTTTTGAAAATTAATTCCTTGGAGGAAATTCAAATGGAACTCCAAACCGAAGCCCTCGCGAAGTTTCAGACGCACGATCTTGCTCCGGTGGAAGGTGCGCTGAAGGAAATCGCGGAGAAGTTCCACGCCGGCCGCGCGCAAGGTGGTGTGACGGCCATCCGCCACTTCCCTGCCCGCGAACCGCGCGTCGCGCCCCTGCCCGCCTCCCTGCCTACGCGCCTCGTGGAGATTTTGAGGGCTCGCGGCATGGCCTCGCTTTACACGCACCAGGCGCAGGCATTCGACCTTGCGCGCGAGGGCAAACACCTGGTCGTGGTCACCCCCACGGCTTCAGGAAAGACGCTGTGCTACAACCTCCCCATTCTGAGCGAACTGCTGGAAAAGCCCGAAGCGCGCGCTCTCTACTTGTTTCCTACCAAAGCCCTTTCCCAGGATCAACTGGTGGAGCTCAACCGCTGGACGGAGCAGCTGGGCGATGAGGTTCGCACCTTCACCTACGACGGTGACACGCCGCAGGACGCGCGCCAGGCCATTCGCGCCCGCGGCAACCTGGTAATCACCAATCCCGACATGCTTCATGCCGGAATTCTGCCCCACCACACCAAATGGCAGCGCCTGTTTGAAAACCTGCACTACGTCGTGATCGATGAGCTGCACTATTATCGCGGCGTTCTGGGCAGCCACCTGGCCAATGTCTTGCGCCGACTCAAGCGCGTGGCAAAGTTTTACGGAAGCAGCCCGCAATTTATCTGCACATCGGCCACAATCGCCAATCCCCAGGAACTCGCTCAGCGCATTCTTGAGGATGAGGTTACGCTTATTGACGACAACGGCGCGCCCTCGGCGGAGAGGTATTTCCTCTGCTACAACCCGCCGGTCGTGAATCCGCAGTTGGGCATTCGGCGATCCTACCTGAACGAAACGCGGAGGCTGGCCAGGACGTTTCTGGCTCGCGGGCTTCAAACCATCGTCTTTGCCAACAGCCGCCTGGCCACGGAAATCCTGGTGACCTATCTGCAGCAGGACTTTTCCGCAGCGCCCGGCGGGCCGCAGGAAGTGCGCGGGTACCGCGGCGGCTATCTGCCCCTCGAGCGCCGGGCCATTGAGCGTGATTTGCGCAGCGGCCAATTGCGCGGCGTGGTGGCTACGAATGCTCTGGAACTTGGAATCGATGTCGGCAGCCTGGACGTCGCGCTGCTGGCCGCATACCCGGGCACGATTGCCTCAACCTGGCAACGTGCCGGGCGCGCGGGGCGCCGCTCCGGGACCTCCGCCGCAGTGCTCGTCGCTTCCAGCGCGCCGCTCGACCAGTTCATGGTGCAGAATCCCGAATACTTCTTCGGCAGGTCGCCAGAGCACGGCTACGTGAATCCGGACAATCTTTTTATTCTGCTGAACCACCTGAAATGCGCCGCCTTCGAGTTGCCTCTGCGCGACGACGAGAAATTCGGCTCTCTCGATCTGCGCCGCCTCTGCCAGCATCTGGAAGAGACCGGGTTCCTGCATCACACGCAGGACGGCTGGCACTGGGTTTCGGAGAGCTACCCCGCCGACGCGCTCAGCCTGCGCTCCGTTTCATCCGACAATTTCGTGATTGTCGATAACACCCACGAGCCGCGCGTGATCGGCGAAACGGATTTCACCAGTGCCCTGCCCACGCTCCACGAAAAGGCGATTTACATTCAGGACGGCGTGCAGTATCAGGTGGAGCGCTTCGACTACGACGGCCGCAAGGCCTACGTCCGCCTGGTCGAATCCGAGTACTTCACCAATGCCATCTCCTACACCAAAATCAAGATTCTTGAGACTTTCGAATCCGCTCCGACCGGCTCAGCCAGTAAGAATCACGGCGAGGTTCAGGTAAACACCCAGGTGGTGGGCTTTAAGAAGGTGAAGTTCCACACCATGGAAAACGTCGGGTCGGGCGAATTGTCATTGCCCGAGCAGGAAATGCATACCAC
>JASIKV010000020.1 GCA_030049455.1 Terriglobia bacterium | reverse complement strand
AGGCGCAGGATTTGACCACGCTTTGGGACTATTGCTCGGTCCGGCCCGCCCCCGATTTCTATTGCGCGGACGGGGAAGGACCCTATGGGACGCTGGTGCAGGGCAGCGACGGGAATTTTTATGGGACAACCTACACGGCTGGTTCCAATGGCGGTGGCACATTCTTCCGACTCACCCCCGGGGGGGAGCTCACCACGCTCTACAGCTTCTGTGCGATCAACACACCCTTGTATTGCGAGGATGGGTCGGGACCCTACTCGGGAGTGGTGGAAGACGGCAATGGGGTCTTTTACGGTACCACCATCAGCGGCGGATTTTATGGTCCGAGCAGCTATGGGCTCTACGGGACCATATACGAAATGAGCTCCGCGGGCCGTCTCTCCACGATTTACAGCTTTTGCCCGCAACATCCCAACTGCACGGATGGATATGACCCTCAGGCGCCGCTGATCCTGGGCCGCGACGGGTTCTTGTACGGATCAACTCTCTACGGCGGTTCCACCACGCTCAACGGGGGCACGATCTTTCGAGTCGGTCCGCAGGGGGGCTTGACCACCATCTACACTTTTTGCCAGCAAGTCTCGAACGCCATCTGCCTGGACGGTTCCACCCCCTGGGGCGGTATGGTCATGGGCACCGACGGCAATCTTTACGGCACAACCGTGAATGGAGGGACCTATGGAATGGGCGTGGTGTTTAAGCTTACCACCGGCGGCACGATGACCACGCTTTGGAACTTTTGCTCCTTAGGCAGCAATGCCTGCACCGACGGCGCGAACCCCGAGGGCACGCTGATCCAGGGCAGTGACGGAAACTTCTACGGGACCACGCTGAATGGCGGGACTCCGCAGGGCACCGGAACGGCCTTTAAGATCACCTCGGGAGGTACGCTCACCACGATTTACCGTTTTTGCGCCCTGTCGAGCTGCGCGGACGGGGCAAACCCCTTCGGCGGGCTGGTGGAGGGCACGGACGGCAACTTCTACGGCACCACGGGGGCTTACGCCGTCAACTATTACGGTAACGCCTTTCAGCTTACACCGGGCGGCACGCTGACCACCCTTTACAATTTCTGCTCGATAAGCTCGGGGGATTTCCTTTGTGCGGACGGCGCGAACCCCCACGCGTCATTGATTCAGGGTATCGATGGCAACTTCTATGGGACGGCCGCGAATGGAGGAACCGGAGGAAGCCAAGGGCAGGGCACGGCGTTTAAGCTTCAGGCGTTCCCGTTTGGCATGCTCTCCTCCACAAGCCTCGAATTCCCGCGCCAAACGGTGAATTCCACCAGCGCCGCGCAGACGGTGACCATCACCAACACCAGCGTCGGCAGCCTTTCCGTTTCCGGCGTGCAAACCCTGGGCACGGACGCAGCGGATTTTATACCCGCCAGCGGTTGCAGTGCGCCTTTGACCTCGGGACAAAACTGCCAAATCACCGTCCAGTTCAGTCCGAAGATTGTGGGATCGCTCTCCGCCCAATTGGTCATCACCGACAACAGCAGCGGTGTGACCGGAGGGACGCAAATTGTGGCTCTCAGCGGGACGGGTTATGAGCCGGCAGTGAATTCCCCCGGCCCTATCGTTCCCGTTCAGCCACCGCCGCCCGGAACCGTGGCGCCTGGAAACTCCGTGCCTCCGCCCCCCGCGCCGGTCGCGAGCTTCACCTCCGTCTCGCTCGTCTTCACTTCGCAAGCCGTGGGAACGAACAGCGGCTCTGTCGCAGTCAGGCTGAACAACACCGGGAATGCTCCACTGCTGATTTCCGGCATGGTCTTGAGTGGCGATTTCTCAGAAACGAACAATTGCCCGAATGCGGTTGCAGCGGGCGGATTCTGTACGTTTAACGTGGCATTCAAACCCTCCGCGACCGGCGCGCGCTCCGGCAGCCTGATCATCATCGACAACAACAACGGCATCGCCGGCAGCAAGCAGACCATCGCCCTGAACGGTACCGGAACAGCCGGGCCGCTTATCGGTACGCCCCGCGGTGTTCTGCCGCCAGTTCGCGAGACGCCCACATCCCTTCAGCGTACGCCTTAAGCCTGCGGCGCCGGCCGGTCTTCCATCGCCGGCGCCGGGCTTTCCATTATTCCGGTCCGCCCGCTTACCGGGTCGCCGGTAATGACCTTTATGCTCACCCACCAGTAAAGTTTCGGTCAATCTGGCCGATGGCATCAGTGGGAGAGGGGTTTTTCACCTGGGGCGCCGAACTACGCCTCAAACGTTACCTGGTCAGCCCGCGCCTCCAGAGTAGGGATACCTCCCCTGCGGCCCACTTCCGCACTGAGTTGATTGCATTAGCAGCAAAAAGACCAGGGTGCGACTTTTGGTCGTTTTTTCTGTCAAGCAGTAACCTCAGGATGCACTCCGGCGTTGCCGGGAAGGGGTGGCGCCATTTGAACGTCCGGAAGTCGGTGCCCGAAGCACATGGCGGACGCGCCATCAAAACTCGCAGACCGGTTTTCACCTACACAGATCGCGGTGGTGGGCTTTGGGCTGGCTCTTGTCATCTTGCTTTCCCTCGGCACTGCCCAGTACCGGGCCATCGAATCACTGTCAGAGACCGATGCTTGGGTGACTCACACTGAAAAGGTGCTTTTTGAGATTGAATCATCTTCCGCGAGCCTGGAGGCGGCCAAGTCCGCCAACAGCACCTACCTGTTGACGGGCGACGAGCTTGCTCGTCACCGTTACGCCGCCTCGGCTGCAAGTGTCGGGGAGCATCTCAGCGCCGTCCGCCGCCTGACAACTGACAATCCCCGGCAGCAACGCAATCTGGATCATTATGAGCCGCTGGTGCAACGCAAGCTGAAGTATTTGCAGGATCTCGCCCGCATCCGCCAGGAACGGGGTTTTCAATCCGCCCTGGCGGCGTTTCAGCAAGATACAGGTGCAGGGCTGATGACGGAAATCCATGCGGTGGTTGACACCATGTCGGGCGAAGAAAGAAGCCTCCTGGAAGTTCGCCAGGCGGAAAGCCGGGAGCGCGCCCGCATAGCCGGGATCGCGGTGGCCTCGGGAACCGTCTTTACACTCCTGTTGATTATTGTGGTTACTGCACTGCTGATTTGGAGCGGTGGGGAGCACCGCAAGGCGAAGTTGGCCCTTCAGCGCCAGCAGGTGAAGCTCAATGAGCTTGCTGAGCAGGTGGAGCTGGCGCACGACGCCATTTTCAACCGCGACATGACCGGTCACATCTCCTACTGGAATCGCGGCGCGGAGGAAAAATACGGCTGGAGCAAGCAGGAAGCGCTGGGAAGGGTTTCGCACGATCTCCTCAAGACCGAATTCTCCATTCCGCTCGAGGAGATCGAGCGGCAACTGCTTGCCCACCTTTGCTGGGAAGGGCAATTGATTCATACCACGAAGAGCGGCAGGCGTTTGGTCATGGAAGGGCGCTGGGGGCTGGTGCGCGACGACGCGGGCAGGCCCAAAGGCATCCTGGAAATCAATCACGATGTGACCGAGCGCCGGCACCTGGAGGCGAAATTCCGCGGCCTGCTGGAATCGGCTCCCGACGCCATCGTGGTGGCCGGACTGGAGGGAAGAATCCAGATGCTGAATGCCCAGGCGGAGAGGGTCTTTGGGTACCCGCGCGAGGAATTGCTCAATGAGAGCGTGGAAGTGCTCGTGCCGGAACGCCTTCGCAGCGACGAGCACAGAAACTGGGCAAATTTGTTTTGCCAGCCCAAGCGCCGATTCTTGGGCGCGAGTCTGGAGCTTTACGGCAGGCGGAAGGACGGCACGGAGTTCCCTCTCGAGATCGGCCTGAGCCCGCTGAAGACCGAGCTGGAAACCCTGGTCTCCAGCGGCATCCGCGATATCAGCGACCGCAAGCGCGTGGAGTCGGGAATTCGCAAGCTGAATGACGACCTGGTCCGGCGCGGGGCCGAGCTGGAAGCCACCAACAAGGAACTGGAGACCTTCGCCTACTCCGTTTCGCACGACCTGCGCGCGCCGCTGCGGGCCATTTCCGGATTCAGCCAGGTGCTGGAGGAGGACTATGCCCCGCAGTTGGGTGAGGATGGGCGCGATTGCCTTCGGCGCGTGTGCGCGGCGACCAGGCGGATGGGCGAATTGATCGACTGCCTGCTGGGCCTTTCGCGCTTGAGCCGTCAGGAGGTTCTGCGCGAGCGGGTGGATTTAAGCGCCATGGCCGGATCGATTGTGGAAATCCTGCGCCAGGGCGAGCCCGGCCGCCAGGTGGAGGTGGTCATCGCACCCGGCGTCACCGCCCAGGCCGACCGCCGGTTGATGGAAGTGGCGCTCCAAAATCTCCTCGCCAATGCCTGGAAATTTACCGGGCGGAATTCCCAGGCGCGCATTGAGTTTGGCCTGAGCGGAGACAACGGCAATAGTGTTTACTTCGTGCGCGACAACGGCGCGGGATTCGACATGGCCTACGCCAACAAGCTCTTCGGAACCTTCCAAAGGCTGCACGGCCAGGGGGAATTCCAGGGGCACGGCATCGGACTTGCCACGGTTCTGCGCGTCATCAATCGGCACGGCGGACGCATCTGGGCGGAGTCGGAAGTCGGCAAGGGAGCGAGTTTTTCGTTCACGCTTTGAGGGGTGTGCGCGCCGGGGGTTTGATTCGCCGGCAGCGCAACGCCCTTGGGTGGGCATAGGGAGGAAACCTTGAACAACAAAGTCATTCTGCTGGTGGAAGACAATCCCGATGATGAAGCCTTGACCCTGCGGGCGCTCAAGAAGAACAACATCACCAACGAAGTGGTGGTGGCCCGCGACGGCGCCGAAGCTTTGGATTTCATTTTCGGAACCAACAAGTACTCCGGCCGCGACATCCGCGATTGGCCGTCGGTGGTTCTGCTGGACCTGAAGCTGCCCAAGGTGAATGGCCTGGAAGTCCTGAAGAAAATTCGCAGCGATGAGCGCACGCACGGCATTCCCGTGGTGATTCTGACCTCCAGTAAGGAGGAGCAGGACGTGGCGGAAGGCTACGGCCTGGGCGTGAACAGCTACGTGCGCAAGCCGGTGGATTTCAACCAATTCCTTGACGCGGTCAAGCATATCGGCCTGTACTGGCTGCTGCTGAACGAACCGCCCATCCCTTATCAGCGAGCCACCCATGTCTAAGACTTTGCGCGCCCTGATCGTCGAAGATTCACCGGACGACGCTGCGCTGCTTCTGCGCGAGCTGCGCCGCGGCGGCTATGAAGTGGTTTCCGAAATCGTGGAGACGCCGCACGACATGAATGCCGCGCTCGACCAGCGCGGCTGGGATGTGGTCTTCTCGGATTACTCCATGCCGCGCTTCAGCGGGCCGGACGCGCTGGAGATTCTCAAACAGAAGGGCGTGGACATTCCTTTCATCATGGTCTCCGGGACGGTGGGAGAAGATACCGCCGTGGACGCCATGAAGACCGGCGCGCAGGATTACATGGTCAAAGGGAAGCTGGCGCGCCTGGTCCCGGCGCTGGAACGCGAGCTGCGCGAGGCGCAAATCCGCCGGGAGCGGCACCAGGCGGAAGAGGCGCTGCGCGAGAGCGAAGAGCGCTTCCGCCAGATTGCCGAGACCATTGATGAGGTGTTCTGGATTTCTACCGCCGATCTCTTAAAGGTCCTCTACGTCAGTCCGGCCTTCGAGCGCGTCTGGGGGCGGGAGATCGCAAGCCTGGACGCCAACCCCGCACTGCTTCTGGAATCCATTCACCCCGAAGACCGGGAACGCGTGCAGGCCGAACACGCGCGCCGGCAAGATAGCGATCCCTTTGAGCTTGAATACCGCATTGTGCGCCCTGACGGGGCCGTAAGCTGGATTTGGGACCGCGGCTTCCCGGTTCGCGACTCTGCCGGCAAGGTGAAGCGTTACGTGGGGGTGGCGGTGGACGTCACCGACCGCAAACACACCGAGGCTGAAAATGCCCGCCTGGCCAATGTGGTGAACTCTTCGGAGGACGCCATCTTCAGCATCAATCGTCATGAAGCCGTGGTCACTTGGAATGCCGGCGCTGAACACGTCTACGGGTACACGGCGGAGGAGATCAAAGGCAAGCACTTTGCCATCCTGATTCCTGAGGAGCTGCGCAGCACGCTCACCTCAAACCGCGTCAAGCTCTATGGCGGCGAATCCGTGCTTCATTACGAAAATGAGAATCTGCGCAAAGACGGATCAAGAATCAAGGTCTCCCTGACCCTCTCACCCATTAAGAATCCGGCAGGAACGGTCACCGGAGTGTCCGTCATCGCGCGCGACATTACGGAGACCAAAAAGCTCGAACAGCAATTGCGCCAGAGCCAGAAGATGGAGGCGATCGGGCAGCTTACGGGGGGTGTGGCGCACGACTTCAACAATCTATTGGGCGTGATCATCGGCAATCTGGACCTGCTGGAGCGGCAGGTGGGAACCAATGACGCGGCCCTGAAGCGGCTGAAAACCGCGCAGAAGGCGGCACTGCGCGGTGCGGACCTGACCAAGCGCCTGCTGGCGTTCTCCAGCCAGCAGAACCTGAACCCGGCGCCTACGCGGCTTGATGCCTGCATCCAAAACCTCGCGGAAATGGCTTCGCGCGTCCTCGGACCGGAAATCAAAATCACCACCAATGTGGAAAAATCCCTGCCTCCGGTTCTGGTGGATGCTCCGGGCCTTGAGAATGTGTTGCTGAACCTGGCGGTGAACGCGCGGGACGCCATGCCCAGCGGCGGATCACTGACCATCGCGGCGGGAGTGAGGGTTCTGGAGGAGAACTATCCACCCTGCCAGGCCAGGGAGATCAAGCCCGGAAAATATGCTGTGTTGACGGTCTCTGATACCGGCACGGGGATGTCGCGCGAGACGCTGCAGCGGGCCTTTGAACCCTTTTTCACCACCAAGCCGCGCGGCAAGGGGACGGGGCTGGGCCTGGCGATGGTCTACGGATTCGCCAAGCAATCCGGAGGAAGCGTCCGAATCTACAGCGAGCCGGGGCATGGCACCACGGTCTCGCTTTATCTGCCCTTTGCGGAGGACGCGCGCGTTCCCGCGCCTGCGGATTCCCAGCAGAGTCAGCCCGCCAATGCCACAGGAACGATGCTGGTGGTGGATGATGAAGCGGGAATGCTGGAAGTCGCCGTCGCCTATGCGGAGTCCATGGGCTTTCGCGTGCTCCAGGCCTCCAGCGGCCCCACTGCGCTGGAAGTTGCGGCGCGCGAGCCCGATATCGAGCTGCTGGTGACCGATGTCATCATGCCCGGCGGCATGAACGGCGTCGAACTCGCCCGCAAGACCCGCCAGTTGCTTCCCAGCCTGAAGGTTGTCTACTCCTCGGGATTTCCCGCCGACGCGCTGGCGGAGCGGAGCGGCGCAAATGTGGACGGCCCGCTGCTGACCAAGCCCTATCTGCGCAGCGAGTTCGTGGCCACAATCAATCAGGTCATGACCGGCGCAAGGCTCGGACCAAGGGATGCAGGCGTCGCGAAAGTTTGACCGAATCGAGAGGGGATCATGGGGATGGGGATAGGAATGAGTGAGCGGCCAGAGGGAACTCCCAAAATTCTGGTGATCGACGATGAAGGCGACGTGGGAGACATCATCGTGAGCACCGCACAGTCCATGAACATGGGCTGCACGGCAACAACCAACGCGGCAGACTTCCTGAAGGCGCTTGTTCCGGATGTCACGCTCATCATGATGGACCTGGCCATGCCGGAGACTGACGGCATTGAGCTGCTGCGCCTGCTCGGGCAGAAGCAGTGCAAGGCGGGAATTGTGCTGATGAGCGGGTTCGACCGCCGCGTGCTGGAAACGGCTGAGCAACTCGGCCGCTCGCTTGGGCTCTCCGCGGTGGCGCAGCTTCAAAAACCCTTCCGGCTGCCCGAATTGGAAAGCATTCTGCGCAACCATGCCAGAAACAAAACGCCCGAGCCCTCCGCCCAGCGCCTGCCCGTGGCCATTCCGGACCAGGACATGCGCCGGGCCGTCGAGCGAAGCGAATTTGTGCTCTTCTATCAACCTCAGGTGGAGATTTCCACCAGCCGCGTGGTGGGACTGGAAGGCCTGGTGCGGTGGCAGCACCCGGAGCGCGGCATGGTTTTCCCCGATTCCTTCATCAAGCGGCTTGAATCGCTCGAGCTGATTGACGAGCTTGGGTGGATCGTCATCAAGCGCGGCTTGAGTGAAATCGGGCAGTTTGTGCGCCGGGACGGCACGCCGCTGACGGTCTCCATCAATGCCTCGGCGCAATCGCTGCACGACCTCGAATTCCCCGACAAGGTGCAGGCCCTTGTGAAGCAGCGCGCCGTGCCGCCCCATCATATTGTTCTGGAAATTACCGAGAGCAGTTTGATTCGTGAGCTTTCCAACGCCTTGGATATCCTTTCGCGCCTGCGCATGAAGGGCATGCAGCTCTCCATCGACGATTTCGGGACCGGCTACGCCATGATGCAGCAGTTGCGCTACGTGCCGGCCACGGAGCTGAAAATCGACAAGACCTTCGTGCAGGAGATGCAGTCTAAAATCGATGCCCGCGTGGTGGTGCAGAAAACCATCGAACTCGGCCACGAATTGGGAATGCGGGTGCTTGCTGAAGGCGTCGAGACCGAAGAGCAACTGGAATTCCTGCGCGCCCACCAATGTGACCTCGTCCAGGGTTACCTCATCAGCCGGCCCCTCCCCGTGCCCAAATTGAGCGAATGGCTGGCGAACTCTCCCTACGCGGCGTGAAGTGTC
>JASIKV010000225.1 GCA_030049455.1 Terriglobia bacterium | reverse complement strand
ATATGCACTTTACGCAAACGCTTCGAGAGGTCAGTCTGCATTCTCCTCGATTTGACGCCGAATCTCGTCAAGCCGCTTACCATTATATGTCCACTCCCACGGCCCTGAAAGAGCCTGCGCATCGATTCCTAAAACTTTGAACGCTTGGACGGCAGCATCTGACAGAGAGGTTATATCACCCTTAAAATCGACCTTATTCTTGTCATCAACGGTTGTGCAGATGATCGTTGAATCCCGATATAACCTCAACTCGGTGCCCGGCAACATACCGATCATTGAGAACTGGATTTTCGCGCGACGTTTGGCAGTTTCGATTTCCGCTGCGATGGCGGAACTTCCTGGATCTTCCTATGTCATCAGACGACACGTCCCTGAAGATCGATTTTTGGCTGACGTTTGGGGCGGGCCTTTGCTATTTCTTCAAAGGCTTCCGGATTTTTCGCGAATATCGCGTGTTGATGGACACGCCGGAAATTCCCATTCGCAGCGTGCGATAGGCCGCGCCGCAATCGCATCGAGAGCGGCAGCGCTGGAATGGCCATATTGCCCGAAACTCCCGGGTACCACGGTGGCGCGAATGATCAGGAAGATAACCACGCGCGTCAGCAGGACCACCGCGGGCCTCCTTGCCGCCAAGACGCCTACTTGGGCTGGGGAACGATGCGCAGATACGGCCGGGGCGCCTTCCACCCATGGGGATAAATCTTCTTTGCCGCTTCGTCCGTAACCGAGCCGGAGATGATGACGTCCTCGCCCGGCTTCCAGTTTACGGGGGTGGAAACATTGTGCTTGGTGGTGAGCTGAATGGAATCGAGAACGCGCAGGACCTCGTCAAAATTGCGGCCCGTGCTCATGGGGTAGACGAGCATCAGCTTGATTTTCTTGTCCGGACCGACTACGAAGACCGTGCGCACAGTGGCATTGTTGGCGGGAGTGCGGCCCTCGCACGTCTCGCCGGCCTCGGCAGGAAGCATGTCATAAAGCTTGGCGACTTTGAGTTGCGGGTCGCCGATCATCGGATAAGTCACCTTGTGGCCCTGGGTTTCCTCGATATCCGTTGACCATTTGCTGTGATTGCCCACAACGTCCACGCTCAGGCCGATAATCTTGCAGTTGCGCCTGGCAAATTCCGGCTGTAGACCCGCCATATAGCCAAGCTCGGTGGTGCAGACGGGCGTGAAGTCCTTGGGATGTGAAAACAGAATGGCCCAGCCATCGCCGATCCATTCATGGAATTTAATCGTTCCCTGCGTGGTCTCGGCGGTGAAGTCCGGCGCCACGTCATTGAGGCGTAGTGACATGGTTAGCTCCTGACATATAGATTTTACTCTGAAAAATTCTTCAACCTGCGTGGCAATGCAGAGCGACCTAAATTGTAGCGGTGGTCTGCGAGCGCCGACCGGCGGTCATAGACCGCCGCTACAGTCAAATACACAAACATCTATGTCGCTCCGCAAAAAAGAGGAAGATTGCCCTGAGCAGAATTCCTATCTCGCTGGCGAATAAGTGAGTGTAGCAAAGCGGATTCGGCAGTCAAGGGATAAGTCGGTTGGCGAGAGTGCTAATCGTACCCGCATAAGCGCAACGTGGAACTACAAATGAAAGAGTCGTCGCAGAAGTCGAGCTTGGCGGAAGCCGCGGCGCCATCAACCCTTCTTGAAGAGACCCTTGAGTCGCCCCATCAGGCCGGGGTCCTGCTCTTCGCTAGGTGGCGCAGGAGGCGGCGCGGGCGGGCGCGTGGGACTGGGTTGCGAAACCGTTCTTGAGGGTATTTGCGCTCCGGATCTGGTTCGATCAGAGGGTGCGGCGGGTGCGGGCGGTCGCGGCGGAGCAGGTGTGGCGGGCTGGGGGGGTGGCGCTGCGGCCACCGGCGCGGGCGGAGGCGGCGCAGCGGGTTGTGGCTTGGGCCTCACCATGCCGGGCGGTGCGGCTTCCGAAACCGGCGCGCCGCACTGCTCGCAAAAGTCCCCATCCAAATCCAGCGGCCCTTTGCAGAATCGGCAGATGATCGCCCCCGGCTGGGTCACCTGTCTTTCAAAAGATTTCTTGAGCGTTTCGTCGTCGAGCTCCGCTGCATGCTCGCCGCTGGATCGCCCGGATTCCAGCACGGCCCCGCGCGGAGCAACCACCGGAGTCGGTGCGATTTTCAGCGGCACCGTGGTTACACCTTTCTGAGGCACGCCCGCCGGGTGCGGCGGAGTTTCAGGCGCCACAGGTGGCGCAGGTGGTGGCGGCGCCATCACGGGTTGGGGTGGAGGTGCGACTTCCATCGGCGAGCCGCACTGAAGACAGAAGCGCATCTCGTCAGGCACACTCGCATGGCAATTGGGGCAGGTCATCATACTTTGGAAACGGTCACTGCGTGGTTCGCCTGCGCAAACTCCTCACGCATCTTATTACACCCTGCGTTACTTCTCAAGCCTGTAGCGGCCCTCGATGAGCCTGGCATTGGACGGCCTCACCATGGAAGACCCAATGGCGGTTGATGAACCGCCGCCACAAATCGCAATTGGATGCAACACCACGAATGCAGTTGCAGAGTGAGTGATTCGCCCGCGTCGGCGGTCTATGGGTCGCCGCAACAGAGGTGCATCTTGACAACCACTCGCCTTTTGAAGAAAAGTCTTGTCTCCAACATAAACGAAGGGAGAACGCCGATGGCAGGTTCAGGTCGTGTCGGATACGCGGTGGTGGGGCTGGGACATTTTGCCGAGCACGTGGTGTTGCCCGGATTCCGCGACAGCCGGAAAGCGCGAGTGGTGGCGCTGGTGAGCGGCGATGGTGCGAAAGCCCGTCGCCTGGCGAAGAAATTCGGAGCCGGCGAGACTTATGCGTATGAGAATTACGCGCAGTGCCTGGCGAATCCCCAGGTGGAGGCCGTTTACATTGCCACCAACAACAGCACGCATGCGCCATTCGCCTTGCCTGCGGCGGCCGCGGGCAAGCACGTGCTTTGCGAAAAGCCCATGGCCACGAGCGTCGCGGAGTGCCGCGAGATGCTCGATGCCTGCCGCGCGCACAATGTGCGCCTGATGATCGCTTACCGTAAGTATTTTGAGCCCGGCTCCGTCGAGATGAGGAAAATTGTGCAGAGTGGAAAACTCGGGCGGTTGAAGATCATTCATTCGACATTTTCAATTTATCTGCGGCCGGGAGGGGAAAGACCGTTGTGGCATTTCGACCGCAGCCTGGCGGGCGGCGGAGCGCTTCCGGACGTGGGTGTCTACTGCGTGAATACCGCCCGCTGGGTGACGGGGAAGGATCCGGTGGAAGCGTCGGCGTATGAATGGACCGTCGCTCCGGATGCCTTCAAAGAGGTGGATGAAAACATCGCCTTTCGCCTGAATTTTCCCGACGGCTTGATCATGCAGGGCACCTCAAGCTGGGGCGCCGCAACGGATTCATTCCTACGGATCGTGGGTGAAAAAGGTTGGGCGATGCTGGATCCGGCATTTCAGTATAACGAGCATCGCCGCCTCTATGGCCGGATCAATGGACGCTGGTTCGAGAAGAAATACAAGGTGCTGAACGAGCTGGCGCTCGAACTCGACCACTTTGCCGATTGCGTGCGCCGCAATCGCCAGCCGGAGCCAAACGGCGTTGAGGGTCTGCGCGACGTGGTTGTGATGGAAGCGATCTATCAATCCGCGCGCCAAGGCCGGCCCGTAAGCATCAGTTATCCGGAATAAAAGGGCGCCACCGCAGATTTTCTTGCCGAACTCGGCCCAAGGTGTGTAGGATTTTAGGCAGGCCGCGGGGGAGGTTTTCATTGCGGCGCGCAGGCAGGTGCAAAATGTCGCGCTTGCCATTTTTCAGAAAGGTTCCAGCGGATTGACGGGCTCGAATTCCAATTCAGACTCACGCCTCGGGGTGGTTCTATTCCAGTTGGGAGGCCCCGACTCGCTCGAGGCGGTGGAACCCTTCCTTTATAACCTGTTCTGCGATCCTGACATTATTGACTTTCCTTTCGCCCGGCTGGCTCGTGAGCCCATGGCGCGGCTGATCTCCTCCCGGCGCGCGGCAAAAGTGCGCAAGCATTACGAGGAGATCGGCGGCAAATCGCCGATTTGCGAAGTGACGGCGCGGCAGGCGCGGGCGCTGGAAGCCGAGCTGCGCAAATCGCTCGATGCGCGCGTGGTGGTGGCCATGCGCTACTGGCATCCGCTTACCGAGCAGGCGATTCGCGAGCTTGACGCCTTCGCTCCGGAAGAGATTGTCCTGCTGCCGCTCTATCCGCAGTATTCCTGCACGACCACGGGCAGCAGTTTGAACGAGTGGGAGCGCCAGTACCCCAGCCCGGCGTCGCCCACGGTCTTTCTGGTCCGCGAATATTACCAGCACCCGCTTTACCTGGACGCCATGGTCGAGCGCATCGAGCAGTCGCTCGAGCGGTTTCGCCGCTCGAACGGCCATGCGGGGCGGATACCTTCCGACGTTCATCTGATTTTCAGCGCGCACAGCATTCCCGCGCGCGTGGTGGAGCGCGGCGACCCCTATCAGTCGCAGGTGGAAGCCACGGTCAAGGCCGTGATGGAGCGCGGACGCTGGGCCAATCCGCACTCGCTCTGCTACCAGAGCCGCTCCGGCCCGGGACGCTGGCTCCAACCGTTCATTACGGAAACTCTTCAGGAAGTTGCCGTACGCGGCGCCGAGCGCGTGCTGGTCATACCCGTGGCCTTTGTCTCCGACCACGTCGAGACGCTGCACGAAATCAACATTGAGGCGCGCGAACTGGCGGAGACGCTCGGCATCAAGCAGTTTGAAACCATGGAGGGCCTGAACGATTCCCCCCGCTTCATCGCCGCCCTCGCCGATCTGGTGCGCAGCAAAGTGGGCGCAAAGGTGCCGGGATAGAGAGCCCAGACCTCGGTTTTCGAGTCGAAAAGGATCGCCGAAACACTTTCGATATTCTCCCTCCAGCCTTACACATGATTTGCAACAGATGAATTCGCGCCCGTTATTTTGTCACGAGACACCCTTGCGCATTTCCGCGCGTTGCGGTTCTATAGTGTCATGAAAAATCTCATCAAGCATTCTGTCCTGGCTTTCGCACTGCTCGCCGCGTGCTTGGGTTTGACAGAGGCGCGGGGGGCGGAGGGGCCTCGCGCCATGAGCAATTATTTTGTCTACATCGGGACCTACACGGGACCGAAGAGCCAGGGGATTTATGTATTCAAATTCTCCGCAGCC
>JASIKV010000224.1 GCA_030049455.1 Terriglobia bacterium | reverse complement strand
GGATTGCGATAATCCGGCGATTCCCGCAGGGCCGGGCAATCTGGTTTATCGAACTTGCGAAGCCTGGGCGCGGGCTCGCGATTGGCGAGGCGGGATTCAGGTGAAGATCCGGAAGTCGATTCCCCTGGGCAGCGGGCTGGGCGGTGCCAGCACCAACGCCGCAGCAACGATCCTGGGGCTCGAACGCCTGACGGGCGAGCAGTTGGACTTCGTCGCGCGCGAAAGGCTGGGAGCATCGCTGGGTTCAGACGTGCCGCTGTTTTTTCTTGGAGGCCGCGTGCTGGGCTGCAGTCGGGGTGAAGAAGTCTATCCCCTCGCCGACCTTCCCGCGCGCGCCTGCCTGGTGGTTTTCCCGGGTTTTTCCATGTCAACGGCGGAAGCCTATCGCCAGGCAGGTTCACGGTTGACAGAATCGGGCGAAAGCCCTTACAGTAATAGTTTCGGTGCGTGGCCACATTTTCCCCTGATGAGTTGGGGACCGGCCGAAAACGACTTTGAGCAGGTTGTTTTCGCGAGGTGGCCTGAGTTGGCGCGAGTGAAGCGCCGGCTTATCCGGGCCGGGGCCGATGTCGCCTCCCTGACGGGCAGTGGATCTGCAATTTATGCCCTCTTCCCCTCGTCTCGGCTGATGGCCCGCGCCCAGAAACTCATTCCCAATGGGTGGTTGAAATTTCCGACGCGCACCTTGGTGCGTGCTGAATACCACCGAAGAATATTTGGCCATTAAGTGATTTGGTCATTTGGCGATTTAAATGGCGCAATGACCAAATGGCAATATGGCGGGATTTCTTGGGAGGTCGTCCAGTGGTAGGACACATGCCTTTGGAGCATGGAACCCTGGTTCGAATCCAGGCCTCCCAGCCAGATTTTGCCGGGCTGAGCAGGCGCGGAAGGGCGCAATGAAAAGCCGGGGCTACCACCACACGCTGAAGATTTTCACGGGGAACGCCCACCCGACGCTGGCGCTTGAAATTTGCAAGGCGCTGCGCGTGCCGATGGGCAAGGCCCAGGTGGGACGCTTTCCCGACGGCGAAGTGCGCCTGCAGATTCTCGAGAACGTGCGTGGCGCGGATGTATTCGTCATCCAGCCCACTTGCCGGCCGGTGAATGACAATCTGGTGGAGCTGCTGATCATGCTGGACGCGCTCAGCCGCGCGTCGGCGGCGCGCATCACCGCGGTGATGCCCTATTTCGCCTACGCCCGGCAGGACCGCAAGGACCGGCCGCGCGTGCCGATTTCCTCGAAGCTGGTCGCAGACCTGCTGACCTCCGCCGGCGCGGATCGTGTGCTGGCTCTGGAGCTTCATGCCGGGCAGATCCAGGGTTTTTTCGATATTCTGGTGGACCACCTTTACGCCACGCCCGTTACCGTGGGTTACTTCCGGCGGCTGAGGCTGAAAAACCTGGTGGTGGTTTCGCCGGACACGGGAGGCGTGGAGCGCGCGCGGGGATTTGCCAAGCGCATGAACGTCCCGCTGGCGATCATTGACAAGCGCCGCGAAGACGCGCACACCGTGGAAGTCTTCAACGTAATCGGCGATGTCGAAGGCAAGAATTGCCTGCTGGTGGACGACATGATCGACACCGCCGGAACCCTTGCCCAGGGCGCCCGGGCGCTGAAGGAAAAGGGTGCAGACAAAGTTTACGCCTGCTGCGCGCACGGCGTGTTCGCGGATCAGGCCGTCAAAAAGATTATGGATGCGCCGCTCGAACAGGTGGTGGCGACCAATTCCATACCGCTGTCGCCCGAGGCGCAGCAATGCGGCAGGATCAAGGTTTTGAGTGTGGCAAGCCTGCTGGCTGACGCGATCCGCTCGATTCATGATGAGACGTCGGTGAGCAAGCTGTTTATTTAGGGAAAGTTCTAACCAGGAGTGAGAAGCCATGAGTCAGGCATTTACAGTTGAAGCCGAGCCGCGCGAGGATTTTGGCAAGAATTCCGCGCGCCGCACTCGCCGCGCCGGGCGCATTCCGGGCGTGGTTTATGGAGGCGGCGGCCCGGTCATCCCGGTCGCGGTCGATCCGGAAATTATCCGCGACATTCTCCATTCGGAATCGGGCCACAACTCCATCTTCACCTTGCAGGTTCGCGGCAAGGCTCCCTCGCGTGCCATGATTCGCGACTGCCAGGCGGAGCCGGTTCACGGCAAGTTGCTGCACGTGGACCTGGTGCGTATCGCGCTCGACAGCAAATTGAAATTGAAGGTTGCCATTCACGTGACGGGCGAGCCGGAGGGCGTGAAACTTCAGGGCGGCATCTTTGAATTCATGCTGCGCGAAGTGGAAATTGAATGCCTGCCGGACGACATTCCTGAAGCCATCACCGTGGATGTTTCCGGGTTGACGCTGGGGCGCCAGTTGCGGGTCGCGGATTTGCCCATGGGTCCCAAGGTAAAGGTCCTGACCGACCCCGGCCGCGTCGTGGCCCACGTGGTAACTCTGAAGGCGGAAGAGGAGAAGCCCGCGGAGACAGTTGAGGCCGCGCCTGCCGAGCCGGAGGTCATCCGCAAGGGCAAGGCGGAAGTTGAAGGCGAGGAAGCCGAGCCCGCCGCCGACGACAAGAAGGAAAAAGCCGAGAAGAAGGAAAAGGAAAAGAAATAGGAATTCCCCGGGAACGAAACCCCAAGACGGGAATTCGCTCCTGGCGGTTGCATCCGGCAGATAGGAGCCGCCAGTTTCGGGTTTCGGGTGTGGCGTGAAGCTGATTGTCGGTTTGGGGAACCCCGGTTACGAGTACCAGCAAACGCCCCACAACCTGGGGTTCAAGGCGATTGACCGCCTGGCCGATGCGTGCGGCAAGCACCTGGCGCGGCACGAAGGGCAATCGCTGACGGTGGCGACGGAGATGGCCGGGGAGCACGTGGTGCTGGCCAAGCCGCAAACTTATATGAACCTGAGCGGCCTGGCCGTGTCGCGGCTGCTTCGCAACTACGATCTGACGCCTCGGGATTTGCTGGTGTTGGTGGATGAAATCGATTTGCCGCTGGGAATGTTGCGCATCCGGCCCCGCGGCAGCGCCGGTGGGCATAACGGAATGAAGTCCATCATCGGCGCGCTGGAAACCGGGGACTTTCCCCGTGTGCGATTGGGGGTGCGGCCGGAAAGCGGAGTGGAGGACTACGTTTCCTATCTGCTCAAGCCGTTTCACCCGTCGGACGTGAAGCCCGTGGAGGAAATGCTCGAAGTGTCCACGGAAGCAGTGCGCGTGATTCTTCTGGAAGGTGTGCAAAGGGCGATGAATCGCTTTAATCGCAAGGTTCGGGAGTCGTGAGGTCACATGCGTAATTACGAAATGATTTTTATCGTCCGGCCCGACGTGGCGGACGACGATGTTCAAAAGCTCATCACGCAGATGGAAGGCGTGGTGGCGGGCGCGGGCGGCAAGGTGGAGAAAGTCGAAAAGATGGGCCGCCGCCGGCTCGCCTACCGCGTTCACAAGCAGCGCGAGGGCTTCTATATTCTCTTCCACGTGCAGGGCACGGGAGACACGGTGAAGGAGTTTGAGCGCCGGCTGAAGGTAACCGATACGGTGATCAAGCACCTCACCATCTGCACGGATGAAATTCTACAGCGCGCGGAGAAGTTCAAAGCTCTGCGGGCCAAGCAGGAGGCCAAGCGCCGCCGGAGCAAACCCGCTCCCGCGCCCGCCGCGCCTGCGCTGCCCGTGGAGAACGCGCAGGTCTAAAGGAGCAGAGGATTATGCCAGGTCCCAAAGAAGGTCCGCCCCAGGGTGACCGTCCGCCGCGGCGTGAAGGTCCGCCCGGAGGCCCCGGCGGCCGCAAGCAGTATTTCCGCCGCCGCAAGGTGTGCAAGTTTTGTTCGGAGAAAATCGACGTCATCGATTACAAGGATGTGCGGATGGTGAGCGAGTTCGTCGCCGAGCGCGGCAAGATTCTGCCCCGCCGCCTGACGGGCACCTGCTCCACTCATCAGCGCGCTCTCTCGGAAGCCATCAAGCGCGCGCGCAACATCGCCCTGCTGCCCTTCGCGGCGGGCGGGTAGGGGATTGAGACGTAGACGGTAGACAGTCGACGGCATACGGCGCCGGTTTCCTGTCTACCGTATCCCGTATACCGTTTTACAGGAGTTTGGATATGGAAGTTATCTTATTAGAGAATATTGATAAGCTTGGAACACGCGGCCAACTGGTGAAAGTGGCCGATGGGTATGGGCGCAACTTCCTGCTGCCCAAGAAGCTGGCCCTGGCCGCCACTCCGCAAAACAAAAAGTGGGTCGAGCAGCAGCGCGTCCGCTTTCTGAAACTGGAAGCGAAGGAAAAGGCCGATGCCGCCGATCTTGCCACTCTGCTGGCGGGCGCGGCCGTCACCTTGATTCGCAAGACCGGCGAAAAAGGCAATCTCTTCGGCTCGGTTACTTCCGGCGACATTGCCGAAAAACTTCTCGCCCAGGGCTATCACATCGACAAGCGCAAAATCAGCCTCGGTACGCCCATCAAGGTTCTGGGAGAATACGGCGTGCCCGTCAAACTCCATCGTGAGGTGACCGCCACGGTGAAAGTGCTGGTCGAGCCCGACGAGGAATCCAAGGCGAAAATCCAGGCTGCAACCGAAGCTCACGCCAAGGTTGACGCGGAAGCCGCTGCCGCGCCCAAGGAAGCTCCCGAAGCCGCCGAAGGCGCCCCGGAAGCACCCGAGGCTGCCCCGGCCGGCGAAGAGAAGAGCTCCTAAGTTTCGGCTTCACCTTCCTTCCGGATGGGGGAGCATGGACCACAGGCGAAATCCACAGAGCTACCGGATTTCTCCACAGCTTTTCCAATTTCTTGCACAGGGTTATCCACAAGCAAGCGTTCAACGCTCTGGTCACGCTCGCCCGATCGTGGCACACTTCAGTCGCAACCGAAGGAGCCCCTCCTGGTCGGATTTAGTGTAAACTTTATGGGGGATTAAGCGCCCCCCATCGGAGCTGTCTTGCCATCTGCCACTGCCAGCGACCGGTCTGTTCCTCACAATCTGGAAGCCGAGCGCGCCCTTCTGGGTTCGATTCTTCTCGACAACAGCGCCATTAACTCCGCTCTCGAGCTGCTGAGCAAGGAGGACTTTTTCTCGGAGGCCCATCGCCTGACCTTCGAGAGGATGGTCGAACTCTCCGAGAAAAATCGCACCATCGACCTGGTGACGCTTTCCGAGGAACTTGCCAAGGATGGTTTACTGGAGAAAGCCGGCGGGGCTGCCTACCTCTCCGCTCTAAGCGACGGAATTCCCATCGGAACCACCGCGGCGATGGGCGAGTATTGCCGCATCGTCAAGGAAAAGTCCACGATACGGCGCATCATCAACGCCTCGCATAATGTTCTCTCGCGGTGTCTTGAGGGGAATGACGATCCCGAGACGCTCATCGATCTGGCGCAAAGCCAGATCTTCGAGATTGCCGAAGCGCGCGTCCAATCGGGATTTGCCAACGTTCGTGATATCGTCAAGTCGAGCTTCGGCAAAATCGATGTGTTGTTCGACCGCGGCCAGCGCGTGACGGGCATCGAGACCGGACTGAAGGATCTGGACGACATAACTTCCGGTTTGCAAGCGGGAGAATTGATCGTTATCGCCGCCCGGCCGTCGCTGGGCAAAACCGCGCTTGCGCTGAACATCGGCGCTCACGCCGCCATTCAGAATCACAAAGTGGTGGGAATGTTCTCGCTCGAAATGTCCAAGGAGTCGCTGGTGATTCGCCTGCTTTGCTCTGAGGCGCGAATCGACAGTCACAGGCTTCGCACGGGATTCTCCAGCCGGGAAGAGTGGGCCAGGATCACGCCCGCCCTCGGCAGGCTTTCCGAAGCGCCGCTTTTTATTGAGGACACACCCGCTCTCACCATGATGCAGATTCGCGCCAAGGCGCGGCGGTT
>JASIKV010000019.1 GCA_030049455.1 Terriglobia bacterium | reverse complement strand
CGGCAGATTATTCTGAAGTCGTCGCTCCGCATCCGGAAATCCACTGGCCCCCCGCCCAGCGCGGCACGCAAGCAATCCCGGCCCGAAAGGACCGAAGTTGTGCCCTCATCGAGCGCTTAACTAAGCCCGCGCGAACAGTTTCTATTTGATTTCCAAAGCGTCCTTGTCCGGCAAGGGTGGGAAGGGCGCGTGCGGCTCGGTCTGGTACCAATACGCGACTGAGGCGATATCGTCCTGAAGAGGCAGATAGCGCCCATCGGGCCGCCAGCCCAGCGCCTGGACGGTGACCTTCAGGTCTTTCTCAAACCGAACCGGGTCCTGAATGTGCCATCGGTAGAGCCCGAAGCGCTGCTGGGACTGCCACAACCCGTCCGGGCGAATCACCTGGGCCAGTCCCGCGAAAGGCGTGTTGTACTCCTGGTATTGGTGTGTGGCGCGATTTTCGAATCCAAATCCGCCGCAGAAATAGTCTTCCGTGCCGGTTCCGCACATGGTGGGGAATTTGCCGTCGCCATCGATAAAGAATTTGACCTCGCCTTCACCCCACCAGCCGTTGTTGCGCGTTCCCCAGGCCATGTAGGTGCCCACGTACTGTCCCCAACCCTTCACTCCGTCCAGCATCACGTAATCCGTCTTGTAGGGCAGCGGATTGACGCGGCGGAACTGCGCGTGGAAATACCCGGTGTGCGCGGGAACATCCGTCAGCGTGTAATCAATCTGGTAAGTCAGGCGCACGGGCTTTTCGTCCAAGTTCTGCATCGTGATGCGCGCCGATTTGCGAAAGGGCATCTGCCAAAATGAGTTGAAGGAGTTCGTGGGATTCACGCAAATCGGGAGCGAGTTCACCGGCGCGTAAGTACCCCATCCATTGGCGAAAAAATCTCCCACCGGGACTTCCACGGAGGGGTTCTGCTCGCCGTCCCAATACATGCGCAGAATGGAGAACCGCCATGTGCCGCGCGGCGCCATGCGGATGTGCTGGATCGCTCCCGAGCCGGAAATATCCGCGAGCGTCACAGTCTGATTCGCAGGAATCTCAATTGAAGGCGAGACTTTCCACCCCTGCCCCAGGTCGCGCGCGGCGTTGGCGTTCGTGCCCTCCGTCGCCATCCCGCCTTTGCCCTTTTCGCCGGTGGGGTTTTCCGCAGTAATTTCGCGAGTCTGCGCGTGCGAAAGCAGCGCGAGATTTCCCAGGTCCAGGTTCAGCCCGTTAAATGCCGGCTGGGGCGATTGCGCATTCATTGCCAAACCCGCCAGAATAAATGCCGCACTTAAGAATGCCATCGCGCGTTTCATATAAAATCCTCCACGAGCTGCTTTATGATTTCCTTTTCTGTTCGACAGGACTTCAGAGGGTGTAGCGGGTAGCCACGACACGATCTGGGTGTCGTGGCTACCCCTTACGTGACGGCCGTGAACCGGAACGTCTGCTTGAGCGGAGTGAAGCCGGTCATGTAAACGCTCAGGCCTTCCAGGCGCGGCTGCGCCCGGTGCATTTGCGTCCAGTTATGCCGGCGAAACCCCGGACCGATCTGCACGCGGCTTCCCTCAAGTTCATAAATCGCGTATCCGTCGCCGAGAATATGCGAATTGGGCGCGTCCGTGGCTGCGATCAGCGAATCGCCGGTCAGTTTTCCGCCCGGGCGCAGAGTAATCTCCACCGCCATGGGCACCTGGTCCACTCCGTCCATCGAAACGGTCAATTCGCACCCGCCCTCAACCTCGCGAATCTCCACGCTGGACCTTAAGTGCGAGAGATTGCTGCGCGCGCGCAATGACCGGGGCGTCAGATTCCAGTTTCCATCGGGCCGGCGATCCTCGGGGCGCAAGGGTTGATAGTAAACGCCGTCAAGGCCCTGCTCCAGGTGATAAATGGCCGGTTCCTGCCGCAGCGGCCCTGTAAACTGCCCGATGCCGAAATAGGCGCTGGCCATGCGCACGGCTTCCACCACCGCACCGCCATTACGAAATGAGAAGAATCGAAAATCATCGCCCAGAATCGTCGCGCTCCGCTCGCCGCGCCGGATGTGCACGAAGGAAGAATGCGGGTAATACTTGTCGTAGTCGGCGGGAATCGGTTCACGGGCGGGAAGCGCGTTGCGCAGTTCGGGAATTTCCATAAAATCGATCACATTACCGCCCATATCCGGGAGATGGTTTCGCTCAATGTAGTTGGCCACGCTCGCGAACCGTCCGTTTTGGTCGTGCCAGGCCATGAACCGGTAGTCGCGGTAGTAGCGCAAAACGGAAACAGACTGGAAGCGGTCCTGCCGGTGGGAAATATCCGTGGCGATTTCATCGTTGGGATGGAGGAAGTAAAGCAGCGTCTCCATGTTCTTTCGCGGCAAATCAAACAACTCGGGGCGATTGAGCATGCGCGCCAGAAGGATGAACGCCGTGTCGCTCACCTCATCGTAGCTTCCCGTGCTGCGCTCGGTGAATTGACCTTCCGAGTCGAGGTCAAATCCTTCCGCCAGCCATTGCTCGATGCGCGCGAGGTATCGCGGGTCGGGAAACAGACTGTGGCAGCGCGCCAGGGCGGCGGAAACCACCCATCGGTGGTTCGGGGTATGAATGCCGCCGGTCGTCAGCCCTTCAGCCGCGCGGCGCAGGAAGGTTTCAAGCATCTGTTCCACTTCCCGGGTTTGCGCATCGTGGCGGGGTTGCAGTACCGCCGCGACGCGGCCCAGCGCCTGGACGACGAACGCTGTGTCCGGGGGAGAGAAGAAATTGGTGAGGTAATTATCGATGGTTCCATCCGGATGCTGCGCGCGCAGCAGGTAATCCATGGCGCGGTGGATGTGCTCAAGCAGCCCGGCCTGATGATTATAAATGGATTCTGGCGCAAGAAACGCGCCCAGCATGGCGGAAAATGCCGAGGCGGACCCCACGACGTTGGGAATTGCGTAAGCATCAAGCCACCCGCCGCTCGCCTGCTGCCGCGCCATGGTTCTTTCAATACGCCGGTCAAGACTTTTCACCAGCTCAGGGTAAATATCGTCCGGCAGAGGCTGGGCCGATTCCTGCGCCCCTGCGTTGGGCAATGCCGTTGTTGCGCCTAAGACACCCAGAAATTCTCTTCTGTCCATAATTCCACACCCGCGCCCCTCGGGCGCTGCCTCCTTGGCTCTTTATAAATTGATCACTCTAACGCCGAGCATGTGCTTCGGCGCTCCGCGGAAATGCCAGCCCACACGCCGCGGCCATCGGTGGTCACTTGCCTTGCAGGGCAGTATAACTCTCTGCGCTGGTGATGGCAAATCGCGGAGCCTGCCCGTCGTGGCGCAGTTTGAAGTAGAGGCGGCTTTATGCCGCCACTTGGTCCGTCGGCTGACGGATAAACTCGCCGCTACAACTTCAAATTGCACCACGACCAGCCTGCCGAAAAATTGAGCGCCGGATTTCCTTTTATTGCGGCTATCATGAAACAGCATCACCAAAATTCGCGAATCAAGACAAATTCAATATTCGGAGAGGCGATGACTCGAAGGGATTTTCTTGCTGCATCCATGGTGCTTTTGGCGCCGGCGCACGAGCGCGTGACTCGCGAAACCTTTATTGCTTCACCGGGCAAAGGCACCTCAATTTATGCCTACGCGTATTACACCAAGCCCACGGGCGGCGCCCTGCTTTCCATCCACGAGCGCTGGACGCGCTCCGACACCATTGACGTCGCTTACTTCCGCGATTCCACCGACAATGGCCGAACCTGGAGCTCGCCTCGCGAGGTGGCGACCGGCGAGAAGGTGCAGGGCGGGATGCTGCGCCGCGCCCTGCGCGCCGGCTTTGTTGATCCCCACACCGGGCGGTTCCTGCGATTCTGGTGCGAGGGAGTTCTGCCCACCGACAATCCCATCGAAGGCATGCGGCGGTGGAACATCTTCTACA
>JASIKV010000223.1 GCA_030049455.1 Terriglobia bacterium | reverse complement strand
CCCAACATTCTGAATGTCGCCTATTATTACGACATGCCCGACGGCAAAAAACGCATTCTGGAATTCGAGGTCCGCCACTGGTGCACCAATCACGAAGCGCAGATTGGCTCGCCGCAATTTGGCGGAGGCGACGTGCCCGTGGCCGAGGGCAATGCCCAGGCGAAGAAAGCGCAGCCGCAAAACACCATCGGCAACATCTTCTACGGCTCGAACGGCTATCTGGCCATGAACGGCTACGACAGTTACAAATCCTGGATTGGCGAAGAACTGGAGCCCGGACCTCACGCGACCGAAAAGGGCGACAACTGGGCCAACTTCATCGCCTGCGTAAAGAGCCGCAAGAAGGAAGATCTGAACGCGCCGATCGAGGAGGGCCTGATCTCCTGTACGCTGCTCCACCTGGGCAACGCCTCACACCGCGTGGGCCGCGCCTTGCAATTCGATCCCGAGAAGTTGGAAGTCATCGGCGATCCGGAAGCTTCGCGCATCCTTCACGACGCCGACCGCGGCTACCGGGCGCCTTACACCCTGCCGGAAGAGGTGTAGTCGCAAAGAATTTGCCCCGGGTGCTGGCAAGCCCCCTGTGCCACGGGAGGATCCACCTTACTTTCGTCGCTTCACGCCTTGACTTCGGCAATTTGGCGTCTTACCCTGAGCCTTCGCGAGGCGATCGGACCCTATTCGCCCATCCCATATTTCCGGAGCAGGGTATGAGTCTCCTGAAAATTGCCAGTGTTCCACCTGCGACGGTTGCGCCCAGCGCAAGTGTGCTGGAGGCGGTGGAAGTGATGGCGGAGCACGCCGTGGGAGCGGTCGCCGTGGTGGAAAACGGCGCGTTGCTGGGAATTTTTACGGAACGCGATGTCATGATGCGCGTGGTGCTGCGCCAACGTTCCCCGAAGGATACGCGCATTCGCGAAGTCATGACTGCTCCTGTGGAAACGATTACCGAAGATACTCCTGAGGAAGACGCGCTGGTGCAAATGGTGGAGCGCCACGTTCGCCACCTGCCCATCGTCAACGCCCAGGGCCGCCTGACCGCCATGCTCTCCATTCGCAACCTGCTCGAGCATCGCGTGGATGAGCTGGCGCGCGAACTTCACTCCCTCGATCAATACCTTTCCAACGACGGGCCCGGCGGGTAAGCGTCAACCCTCGCCAATGGAGTCCCCGGCCGCGCGATAGGCCGCCAACACATCGGCGAGTCCCACCACGCCTTCCAGTTTGTCCAAATCTGCGCGGCTGAGCACGGGCAGAAGCGGCCATTCCCCCATCCGGCGCAGCACTTCATCCAGCGAGTGGTCGGGGTGGAGGTAGGGAAGGGGAGTTTGCGGCAGCAAATCGTGAAGGGGATCCGTCTGGCGTAATTGCGGCGCCTGGCGCTGCAAATCATCTTTCTTGATGCCAAACCATTTGTGGCGAGTGCCCTTCACCAGAACAAGCGCCTCCGGCGAACCCTCCGCCTTGGTCAGGGCAACCTGAACGGGATCTTCGAAACCGAGCAACGTGCCCCGGTAGGGCCGCATGGCGTCTTCAACATGCGGCGTAGCCTCTTCCCGCCGCTCTTCCATCGAGGGCAGGTCGATTCCGTCCTGCACGGAGAGCAGGTCAAAGAGGGAAGTCCGCTGATACTGCCGGGAAATCAGGTAGGCGATGGTGTTGGAGATTATTACGGGCAGGATGATGGAGTAATTGCCGCTCACCTCCAGCACCATGAAGACGGAGGTCAGGGGAACGCGCAGGAATCCGGCGAAGAGTGTGCCCATGCCCACGAGCGCGTAAGCGCCCACGCCTCCGGTGAGCCAGGGGAAGAAATGGTGCTCGATGCCACCCACCGCGCCGCCCAGCATTGCGCCGATGAATAGTGTGGGCGCGAACATTCCTCCCGGAGCGCCGCTGACGAAGGAAAGGCTGGTGGAAATGATCTTGAGCGCCGCCAGCACGGCCAGAATCTGCCAGGTAAACTGGTCGTGCATCGCCTGATCGATGTAACCGTAGCCCGCGCCCATCACCTGCGGGAATCCGATTCCAATGACGCCGATCAGAAGCCCCGCCGTTGCGGGTTGGAGATACTGCGTCCGGCGGGGCAGGGCCTTCAGGCGCGGCCGGGCGAAGGCGATCAGGCGCATGAAGGCCAGTGAAGAAACTCCCCCAATGACTCCCAAGGCCGCATAAGCCAACAATTCCGCCGGATGCACGAGGTGATAAACGGGAATCCCGAACATCACCTGGTCGCCCAGAAACCAGCGCGACACAATGACGCTTGAAACCGCAGCCAGAACAACCGCGCCCAGCGACCCGGCGGTCCACTGGCCGATCACCTCTTCGATGACGAAGATAACTGCGGAAATCGGCGCGTTGAACGCCGCGGCCAGGCCCGCTGCCGCGCCCACCGGCGCGATCAATCGCACTTTCTCGCGCGAAAGGCGCAGCCGCCGCCCGAGTGCGGAGGCAATGCCTGCGCCCATTTGCAGCGAGGGATCTTCCGGTCCCAGGGACTGGCCGGTTCCTATACCCACCGCGCAGGTAATAAACTTTCCGACGACTGTATTAAACGGGATATAACCGTCGTAGATATAAAGCGCCGCTTTGGTCTGGTTTACTCCGCTGCCGCGGACGCGCGGGAAGAATCGGATCACCAGGTAACCCACCACCAGCCCGCCCACCGCCGGAACCAACAGCGCGCGCGTCCAGAGGGGGCTGAGGGCGGAACCGAAGGCCAGCAGCTTCGTCCAGTCGATGGCGATGCGGAAGAGCACGACACTCAGCCCGGAGAACAAACCGATAATGACCGCCAGCAGCAGAAAGAGCTGAGTTTCTTTCAGCGGCAGGCCTTTTCTCCACTTTGCGAGCAGAACTTCCTCTGCGGCCGGCGGAGCTGGCGAGGGGTTGCGGGGTAGGGCGGAATGGGCGGCGGGAGGCACGCTCACGGGTGCGCACCCCCTTGCTCGCGGGAAATCAGCAGCAGCGCCAAATCCTGCCCCTCCGGTTCTCCGCACGCCTTGGCGCTGGCCTGCTCCATGGCGAAAGCGGCATCCATGACGTGCGAGAGCAGTTCGGCATCGCGGCCGAGGTTGAGCTGCTGCGCGCGCGGCTGAAGATCCAGCGCCTGTTGATTCGCCGTTTGCAGCGGATCGCTCCCTTGCGCCTTCAAGTCAATTCCTCGCGTAGCGGCGCAGGACTGAAGGCGCGCCAGTGCTGCGCGGAAATCCATGGCCGCGCGCCGGCCGCGCTCCATATTGCCCAGGCGCCGATTGAACGGGTCGAGTTCCAGAACATCGCGCGCCGTTCCACTCAACACCTTGGCCTGGGTCAGCCTGGGGTCCTGCTGAACGGCTTTCGCAAGGTACCGTTCCGCCTGTTCATAATCGCCCTTGTGAAAGTAACTCTCGCCGGCCCCGGCCAGAGCAGGCGCGGCGTGGGGATCATGCGCCAGCGCCTCATCGAACAACTTCAACGCGTCATCGTAACCTCCCACCTGAAGCAGCAACATGCCCACGCGAGTCTGCAAGGCCGGGTCGGTGGGCAAATCGGCGGCGAGCGCGATCAATTCCGCGCGCGCGGAATCCTTCTGCCCTTCGGCGAGCAGGTATTCCACCAGTTCCAGCCGCGCGTTTTTGCGCCGAGCCACCGCGTTGAAATCCCATTCGCCGTAAATCGCCTGATGGTAGTAGCGCACGGCGTCGGCAATGGAATGGTCGGCGGCCGCCAGCCTGGCCAGTTCCAGGTTGACCGTGGCGTTGCCGGGCTGCCGGTCCAGCAGGGCCAGGAGATAAGTGCGGGCCTCGCCGCGCGCGCCCGGTGAGTTTCCGGCTGCGGTCAGAGCTTCTGCCAGGCGCAACTCATACTGTTCATTTCCATCCGCGTAGGAAACCGCAGTGCGGAAATCCGCCAGCGCAGCTTCCACACGTCCCGCGCGCACGTCGTCTTCCCCGCGCGCGTACCATTGAACGGCAAAGCCTTTTTCCACGTTGTGATAGATGCCGACGGTGAAGCCTGTAATTACGAACAGCACGATCAGGAAAACGATAACCAGCAGCAGGAAGGATTCCCTCCTCGCCGTCCACAGGAACCCTTCTCCCTTGCCCGGGCAAAAAGGGCAAGTGTCTTGTCCCCACGGAATCTTGCGCCCGCACTGGGAGCAATTTCTTTCCGTTTCCATCCTGTCCTGGCCTTGCCTGGCATGCGGTTGACCACGTCAACGTGACGCCATTGGTATATTTGCGGGCTGCCGCCTTCGGAAGAATCCGGCCCCCCTTTCAGAAATATCACATTATGAGCTACTTGTGACACGGAATTGGGTGTTTCTCCGCCCAGCTCGGTTTCCGGCCGGTTTGAAGCGTATCCCGCGCAGGTCGCGCCGAATCCAATCTTCAGGAGGCCGCATGGCAACCCCAGGACGAAGAGTGGCGATTGTGGGCGCGGGATTTGGCGGCTTATGGGCGGCTCGGGGGTTTGCGCACACCGATTTCCACGTCACCTTGATTGACCGCAACAATTATCACACTTTTCTTCCCTTGCTTTACCAAGTGGCCGCGGCGGAAATCGAGCCGGAAGAGATCGTCTATCCGGTGCGCAGCATCCTGCGCCCCCTGCGCAATGTGGATTTTCTGCTGGCCGATGTGCGTGGAATCGATTTTGCCGCGCGGACGCTTCACACCGGCGCGGTTCAGGTTCCGTACGATTACCTGATCATCGCCGCGGGCAGCGCCACACATTTTTACGGAGTGCCCGGAGCGGCCGAGCACGCCTTTTCGCTCAAGACGCTCGATGACGGAGTGCGCCTGCGGAATCACATTCTGTGCAGTTTTGAACGCGCGGCGCAGGACATGAATGCGGAGCGTCGCCGGCGCCGGCTGACGTTTGCGATTGTAGGCGGTGGCCCCACCGGCGTCGAGTTCGCGGGCGCTCTGGCCGAACTGATGCGCGGGCCGATGAAGGCCGATTTTCCCCGGCTGGATCTTGGCGATTCCCAGGTGATATTGGTGGAAGGCGCAGGGCGGCTGCTGCCTTCGCTGCCCGAACGCCTGGGTCAGTATGCGCTTCGGCGATTGAAAAAGATGGGAGTGGAAGTGCGATTGAACACCGTGGTGGACCATGTGGACGCCACGGCGGTTCGGTTCGGCGATGGCAGCACCGTCGCCACCGAAACCACGGTATGGACGGCCGGCGTGCGCGGCGAACCCACCGCTTCGAATTGGGGACTGCCACTTGACCGGAACGGCCGCGTCGCTGTCGGTCCGGGCGCTGAGGTTGGCGGCCTTCCGGGAGTCTACGTCATCGGCGATTTGGCGCGCGCCGAGGAGAATGGCAAGCTGTTGCCCATGGTCGCACCCGTTGCCATGCAGCAGGGGACATGGGTGGCGAAAAACATCCGGCGGCGCGAAGCGGGAAAGGCGCAGCTTGCTTTCCATTATCGTGATCACGGCATGATGGCCACCATCGGCCGGAACGCCGCCGTCGCTTCAGTCGGCGGCTTGGCTCTGACCGGCTTTCCAGCGTGGGTGGCGTGGCTGGCAGTTCACCTCGTCAAGCTGATTGGATTCCGCAATCGCCTATTCGTTCTCATCAACTGGGCCTGGGATTATTTCCTGTTTGAGCGCATGGTCCGGTTGATTGTACCTTCTGCCTCCTGCCGCGGATGTGATTGAAAAGAGCAGAAACAAGGCCGGAGGCGCCCAAGACCCGGAAATCGACAATTTTACCGACCCTATCTTTTGGTCATTTTTTGATGGCGCACGCCGAAAAAAGATGGTATGGTCAGTGGCGCAGTTTGTTGTTGTGATCCCCGCATCATCGCAAACGGCACAAAGCACATAGGACACGGGCTTTGCGAGACGTGGTATTACTGGGCCAAGGGGATATTCTTGTCCCCACCCGCTCAACAAATTGCCAAATTCACATCAACACAGGTGCACTCAGCATGAAGGAACAAGGAACTGTAAAGTGGTTCAACGCCGCAAAAGGATACGGGTTCATTCAGCGCGAAAGCGGCGAGGATGTATTCGTACACTTCTCGGCCATCCAGGGCGACGGGTATCGCACACTTGAAGAGGGCGCCCGGGTGAGCTTCGAAGTCAAGAAAGGCCCCAAGGGTTTGCAAGCGGCAAACGTTGAACGAGTCTAAGACCCGCCAGGTGGGGTAACACGACTGCTTCGCGGGTTGGATTTTCGCGGCGTCTCGAATCCTTCGAATTGTGCGCAGGCCCGCCCGCAGGTATAATCATCTCTGATGCCAAGCGGTTCGCTTTGCAGAAGGGCGAGGGGAGTAGTATCGTTTGCCCCATCGCTTGCGTGTCGAAATCCAGCCAGTCGCTAGCTTGATCAGCGGAGTAAACCGCCAGCTTTGACTGCATAGGGCGGGCATTTTAGGAAAAAATATGGCTCAGCTCAGTGTGGCAATGCCTCCCACTCCCGCCGTCCCCGTCCGCGACCAGTTCAAGCCCATCAAGGCTGCCTTCATCATTGCCATGCACTTGGGCATCATCGGGGTCTTCTGGGAGACCACTTGGGCGGCTGTGGGCCTGTGCATTCTGCTGCACGTGCTTTTCGGCGGCTTGGGGATTTGCGTGGGATACCACCGCTTGCTCACCCATCGATCATTCAAATGCCCGAAGATTGTTGAATACACGCTCGCCCTGCTCGGCACGATGACGTTTGAAGGCGGGCCCATCGACTGGGTCGCGCACCACCGCCAGCACCACCAATATTCAGACGCCGAGGGCGACCCGCATAGCGCGCGCGTGGGCTTCTTCTGGAGCCACGTCCTGTGGATGATGTGGATTCCCAAGGAAAAGGATTGGGACGAGCTGACCGAGCGCTACACTCCGGACCTGCTTCGCCAGCCCTTCTACCACTTCCTGGGCAAATATTACGTGGAACTTTCTGCGGCGTTTGCCCTCGTCCTTTATCTTCTGGGCGGCTGGCCGTTCGTGGTTTGGGGAATGTGCGTGCGGCTGGTCGTGACCTATCACAGCACGTGGTTTGTGAATTCCGCCAGCCACACCTTCGGTTACCGCAACTTTGACATCGACGACCTCTCCACCAACTGCTGGTGGGTGGCGCTGATGACTTACGGCGAGGGCTGGCACAACAATCACCACGCTTTCCCAACCTCCGCCCGCCACGGACTTCGCTGGTGGGAAGTGGATTTCTCTTACGCTTTCATCAAAACCCTGGAAGCCGTGGGCCTCGCCTGGGACGTTCGAACCCCTCCCGCTGAAAAGCTTAAGTTTGAAGGCAAACGCGCCGCATAACGCTTGCGCGGTTGCAGTCTTGCCTCCCGCCATTTGGTCCAACTCCCCCGCTGCCGCAGACTCGACTACCAGTTGAACTTCGATTTAGTTCGAGGTACATTACCCGCCAGCAAAGGATTGTCCAAGGCACCCCCGGAAAAACTGAATAAACAAGGAGGAAAGACCACATGAGGATAAAACACATCCTGGTTTCACTTCTGGGCGTTGCGTTCATGATCGGCCTCGGCTCAATTACCGCATCGGCGCAGCTCCGGCCAACCCCCAACACCGTGACCCTGCCTCCCTCGAGCGTTGCCAAGCCCGGCGATGCGGGAATCAAGGTTCACACCAACGTTAGGTTCCTGGGCTCGCAAGGAATGACGGGCACGCCGCAGACTTCCGGACCCCCCTTCGCGGGATACTTCTACGAAACGCCAGCTTCCCTGGCATGCATTTACGGTTTGCAGTTTGCTTTCGCGGGTTGCAATTCCAACGTGGTCACGGCGAATCCCGTCGGGGGCAGCAAGACCATCGCCATCGTGGATGCCTATGATTACTCGGCGGCGGCGGCCTCCGACTTGACGAATTTTACGGCCCAGTTTGGAGTGCAGCCCGTCACTGCGCACAGTTTTGAGGTGGTTTACGCACCCTACGGAGGAACAGCTCCGGGCTCCTGCGTCGGCGCCGCCACCCAGCCGCCTTCCGCCTCGGGCAGCGGCTGGGACCTAGAGGAGTCGCTGGACATCGAGTATTCCCACTCCATGGCGCCCCAAGCCAAGCTCTATCTGGTGGAGGCGCAGTCGGATTCTTACCAAGACCTTCTTTGCGCCGTAAGTGTGGGCAGCAGTCTGGTGACGGCAGGCGGCGGAGGCGAGGTGTCCATGAGCTGGGGCGGCGGCGAGTGGTCAACCGAATCGGGCTATGACCCCGTCTTCACGACGCGCAACGTGGTCTATTATGCCGCGGCGGGCGACAGCCCGGGTACGATTTATCCCAGCGTATCTCCCAACGTGGTTGCGGCCGGCGGCACCACGCTCAGCACCAACAGCAATACCGGCGCGTTTGAAAACGAGAATACCTGGCAGGATGGCGGCGGAGGGCCGGCCCAGTTTGAATCAAGACCCGGCTACCAGAATGGCATCGCTTACATCGTGGGAACGCAGCGGGGGGTTCCCGACGTTGCGGCCGTGGCCAACCCCAACACCGGCGTGTGGGTCTATAACAGCACTTTGGAGCCTCCTTATGTCTGGTGGATTGTGGGGGGAACCAGCGTGGCGACGCCCACCTGGGCCGGCATCGCCAATTCCGCGGGCCGATTCGCCTCCTCAAGCTATGCGGAGCTCACCAGCATGTACTCGCGGCCCGCGGCGTTTAACGACCTCACGCTCGGAACCTGCGGCGTTTACATCGCGTATTTCGCCGGGCCGGGATGGGATTTTTGCACCGGGCTGGGCAGCCCTGGGGCTCCCTCCGGGGCGTTCGGTTTTTAGACTAGTCGGTGGGAGTGGAATACTCAATTCAGATTTGCTTTGGGTGGCCTCCGCTTGGTTGTGGCGGAGGCCTTGCGGGTTGTAGCTTGCCTGCACGGGCTGAAAGCACGTGCCACAATTTGTGGCGCGGCTATCCGCACGCGCCACGGACGCTCCTGGGGAATGCCGCATTCCATCGGGTCCGAGCAGTTATTTACGCTTTGTGGGAATGCTCGGGAGCTGGCGCGAGGACAACGGCAGGCAGAATCAGCGTGAAGGTCGAGCCTTTTCCCAACTGACTCTCCACGCTTACGGTTCCATTCATGCGTTCGACGATGTGTTTGACGATGGAAAGACCCAAGCCGGTGCCGCCCACGTCTCGTGAGCGTGCCTTGTCGACCCGATAGAAGCGCTCGAAGATGCGCGGCAGATCGTCGTGGGGAATGCCGATGCCCGTGTCGGCAATGGTGATGCGTACCCGGTCCTCGCCCGCGGGCGCAACTTCCAGGCGCACCTCGCCCGCAGGGCGATTGAATTTGACCGCGTTATCGAGCAGATTGACCAGCGCCTGTTCGATTTGCAGGCGGTCGCCTAGCACTTGCGCATCCTCAATCGCGCCGCACGCCACGGTGACGCCGCGCAGGCGCGCTTCAGACTCCACGGTGCGCAAGGCCGACTCCACAGCGCCGCGCAGGGAAATCGGCTCGGGCTCCGATCGTGACCGGCCGCCCTCCAACTCCGAAAGCGTCAACAAATCGGATGCGATGTTGTTTAAGCGGAGGGAGTGCGACTTGATGATTTCAAGGAAGCGGCGGTTGTTTTCCTGATCCTCCAGCGCGCCTTCCAGCAAGGTTTCTGCGTAGCCGCGAATGGCGGTGAGGGGAGTGCGCAACTCGTGGGATACGTTGGCGACAAAATCGCGGCGAACCCGCTCCAACCTCTCCAGATCGGTAATATCGTGCAAAATAGCGATGGCGCCACGCGCCGCGCCGGAGGTCAGCGGCGCCGCCTGAACTTCAAAGACGCGCTCGGTTGCAGGCAGCTCCATGCGGCGCTTCAGGGACTCGCCGGTGGTCAGCACGCGCGTCAGCACTTCACGCAATTCCGGCGCGCGCACCATTTCCACCACGGTCAACCCGGCGGGAATCGGCATTTCCGCGCCTACCGCCCGCGCAAATGAGGCGTTGGCAAAGGTGATGCGAAGGCTGGCATCGACGGCGAGCACGCCCTCCACCATGCTGGTCAGAATGGCTTCGCGCCGGGCGGATTCCACGCTCAACTGGTCAACCAGATTGCGAAGCTGCACGGCGGCGGTGCTGAGCGAGCGCCCCAGCTTTCCCAGTTCGTCATCGTCCGGGGGCAACGGGGCCTGCGAAAAGTGCGCGCCCACCAGGCCTTCCGCAAACCGCAGCAGCCGCGCCGTGCGCCGCGTGAATGACTGCGAGAAGAAATAGCCCAGCACCAGCGCCACCAGCGCCGCGTAAACCGATGCTTCCAGAATCCGCCAGCGCAGGGCGGTGATCGGCTCCTGAACGCTGCCCAGCGGCACCGCCAGGCGCAGGATGTATCCCGGCTCGCCGTGATAATTCACGCGCAGGGCCGTGTAACAGAGGTCCTGATTGATCGTGGTGCTGTGGCGCAGCGAATTGCCCACGCCCTTGCGATATGCCTCCGCAATTTCCGGGCGCGTGGCATGGTTTTCCATGGTTTCAGGGTCGTGATGGGAATCCGCCAGCGCCACGCCCTTGGGATCGACAATGGTGACGCGGGCATCGGCACGTTGCGAAGCCTGGTGGGCCCAATCCTCCAGTTGCTCGCGCGGCACCTGGGCCAATTCCGGCTGCAGGATGCGCGCCTCCGCCACCAGGCGTTGTTCCACGTTCTGCTCCTCACGCGCCGTGGTGTAGCGCGTCAGGTGGAAATCCAAAACCGCCAGCGTAACGGCAATCAGCAGGAAGGCACTGGCCAAAAGCTTGCGGAAAATGGGGCTGCGAAAGACCATGGCGGTGGGACCGTGATGCTTCGGGCCCTATGGACGGCAGCATCGGGCAGGCGCAATGGCCCGCTGGCATTACATCACATCGCCCTGGAGGGGGCAACGGCTATAACCTTTCGAAGAACAGTGAAAAAGGGATAGGCGGGTGGCGAGCCACACGATGCAATAGCTAGGCCTCAACGCCTTCCAGCATTTCCGGCGAGAAGCGGTAGCCGCTGCCGCGCACGGTCTGGAGAAATAACGGCCGATTGGGCAGTTCTTCAATCTTCTCGCGCAGGCGGCGAATGTGCACGTCCACAGTGCGCGGGGTAACAAAGCGGTCGCGGCCCCAAACTTCGTCCAGCAACCGGTCGCGATCAAAAACGTGGCGTGGATGCGAAACCAGGAAGTAGAGCAGCTTGAATTCGAGGGCGCTCAGTTCAACCGGCCGTCCGCGCACGGTTGCTTCCTGCGTGCGCGTGTCGAGCCGCAGCGCGCCCGATTCCACCACTTCGCGCTTTTCCGCCACACGCTCCTGGCGGCGCAGCACGGCCTTGGCGCGCGCTACAAGCTCACGCGGGCTGAAGGGCTTTACCACATAGTCGTCCGCGCCGATTTCCAGGCCCAGGACGCGGTCCATTTCCTCGCCTTTCGCGGTGAGAAATATCACGGGCAGTGATTTCATCCGTTCGTCCGCCCGCAGGCGCTTGCAGATTTCGAACCCGTCTTCATCCGGAAGCAGAATGTCGAGCAGAAGTAGGTCGGCGGGGTTGCGGCGCAGATACTCCAAGCCGTCGCGGCCGCGGGAAAAGCTTTCGATCTCAAAGCCTTCCTTGCGGAAATTGTATCGAACTAGTTCTACGATGTCGCGTTCGTCTTCAATGATGATGACGCGTTGACGCACGAAGAGATTGTAACATTGGAATTGTTACGCGAATGTGAATTGATGCGCGAACTGGGTTAACACGGATAGGAGTCCATTTCCGACAGGTGGCGGGCACAGGTGACGTCTAAGCGCCCGTGGGGAATTGTTTCTGTTCTCTAAGTTCTTTTTTATCAATGGCATGGCTTAGCTTCCAGTTTGGCAGCACAAACGCTACAAAAGGGCTGGTGGGGAAGCAGGATTGGCATGCACACCCACCAAGGGAGCTAACTCTATGATCCAGGCCCTATCCCCCGAATTGATCGAACGCCAGTCCACTCCGGCGGTATTCGAAATGCGAATCCGGCTTTCCAATCTCGAGTGGATTTCCATTGCCTACTTTACGGGCATCACGGTTGCGGCTTGCATGATGCTACCAGGCTTGCGGGAGGTTGCGATAATGGCGACACTCTCCTTGCTGACGGTAGCGACGCTGGTGTGTCTTGGCCGAAACCGTGAACGTGCTTCGTGGCTGGATGTCGTCGCGGACTTGTTCCCCGCTTTGCTGCTTCTTGTCGCCTATCGAGCGTCCGGGCTGTTGCTTACTCCGGACTCCACGCATCATCTGGATTTCGTTTTCATCCGCTGGGACCGGGCATTGTTGCAGAACAAGATTACCCAGGCTGCGCTGCAAGCTGGTTCGCCCTGGCTCCAGCACTATCTGGAGCTTGCCTATCTGCTCTGCTACCCGCTTGTGCCATTGGGGGTTGCGGCAATTCACTTCGGCGCGAAGCGGGCCGAAGGCAGCCAAACATCCGCACAGCTTCGGGATGCAATGGACAACTTCTGGGCAGCCGTTCTGCTCGCCACGCTCTTTTGCTACGCTGTCTATCCCTTCTTTCCGCTCACGCCGCCGCGCGTGCTGTTTGGCGATGTTCCGGGCCCGCAGATTCAGCCCTTGCTGCGAAGGTTGAATTTCTGGCTGCTCGACCATTACAGCGTGCAAGCGTGCATCTTCCCGAGCGGACACGTGGCCGCCGCAACCGCCGTGGCGCTGGCGGTCCGCAGGCACGCGCCGCGAATTGGAGCGCTGTTTGTTTTTCTGGCCATCAGCGTTGCGCTCGCCACCGTCTACGGCCGCTACCACTACGCCGCGGACGCTGTGGCCGGGGCGCTTGTGGGTGTGGCGGCGTACGAGGCATCGAAACTCATTTCCTAGCGGCAGCGCCGAAAACAGAGCAAAGAAAATTTGATTGTGCTAGCATCGCCCGCAGAAAAACTGCGGGATTCAGCAGGCCCTGCCCGTCGGCAGGGTTGATCAATCGAGCTGGCAATACAAAGGGGGCGCGACCATGAAGCAGGTGTGGAGATTTTCCCTCCTGGTATGGGTTGGAGTGGTGTGTTTGCTCGTGCCGCAAGGCGTCTTCGCGCAGGCCTGCAAGGATGAAACTTCCATGGTGGACGGTTCCAGGCAAGCTTTGCAGGAATTTATCGGTACGGTGAAGAAGGAAAGTGTGGCGGACTTCGAAAACATGGATCACCAAAAAAGCGCGGTATTCAAACTTTCCCTTCACGAGGGCATGCTGGGTGAGCTGGCAAGCTGCCTCGATAAGGCCGCGCAGGACCCGGCTGCTTCCAAGGACGACGCGGCCGCAGCCAAAGCCCAGCACGATGCCACCGTCAAATTGCAGGAAAAGTTGAAGCAGCAGGAAGGCGCGATCAAAGACGCGAAGGAATCAAAAGCCGCCAAGGCTCTGGTGGAAAAGTTGGATCTGACTACTTAGGAATCCCAGCCGCCCAGGGCACGCGATGCCACCCATGAATATCCGGCAGTCCGCACACCCGCGCGCCCTTGTGCCTCCATTTTTCATCATATAAGATGACCCGTTGCGGTTTTGAGCATTGAAACGCGTTCAGGCGACTTCACTGGGAGGTGTGGTCTTGGCACAAGTTCCTCAATTCGATCTGGTGGTGATAGGCAGCGGTCCGGGCGGGTATGTGGCGGCGATTCGCTCCGGCCAGTTGGGCCTGAAAACCGCGATTGTCGAAAGGGACGACAAATTCGGAGGGACCTGCCTGCATGTCGGCTGCATTCCCACCAAGGACCTGCTGCTGAACGCGGATGTTTACGACTACTTCAAGAACGGCAAGGAGTTCGGCATCATCTCGAAAGACTTTACACTCGATTGGCAGGCCATCCTGGCTCGCAAAACCAAAGTAGTCACGAAACTCGCCAAGGGTGTGGAGTATCTGCTGAAGAAGAACAAGGTGGAGATGATTCGCGGCATCGGCAAACTCGCGGGGCCGGGGAAAATCAGCGTGACGGACCCTGCCGGCCCAGCGAAAGAGGTGATGGCCAGGAATATTGTTCTGGCTACAGGTTCAGAAGCTCGCATGTTGCCGGGCCTTCAGCCGGAC
>JASIKV010000018.1 GCA_030049455.1 Terriglobia bacterium | reverse complement strand
ACCATCACGGAGATGCGAAGGTCGGGACGCCACGATTTAAGCAGGTGAAGAGCAGGCGTGAGCAAAACGATGTCGCCGATGGACCGCAGGCGAAGAACAAGGATGCGCGCTGCCGGCGGAAGATCGGGAAGGAGAGAGGGCGCGTCCATACGGTTCGTTGCGCCGCGCGGAGTCACTCCGCTTCGATCTTGGCGTCGTCAATGATCATGTCGGGAATGTCGTCCTTGATGGGATAGACGCGCCGGCACTGCGCGCACTTCAGGCCCTGTCCGTCAGGAGTGAGCTTGACGGGCAGTTTGCATGCGGGACAAACCAGAATGTCGAGCAACTCTTGCGCTACAGCCATTCAGACCTCTTCCCTTTCTTGCGCGAGCATTATATCCGATTCCTGAGCGTTATGCCCTGCGGTCGCTCACGCCCTGTCGCCGGTTGGCGCTGTCCCAGGGAGTAACCTCCACGTGCAGAGTGCAGGTGACGTTGCGCCAGGAGGGGGGATCGATCTTCCAGACTGCCAGAATCGCTGAGCCCTGGTAGACGCGCTCGAATCCGGACTCCGATTGCGAGATGGTTTCAATCGGCACGATCCACCACGCGGCTTGCGGCCGCGCGTCGAGCGTGATTTGCACGCGCTGCCACTCATCCACCAGCGCGAGCCGGGCGGAGTCGATTTCGCCGCGAAAGTTGAGCGGCCGCCGGACGTCCTTGGCCAGAAAGTAACGGTCATGCGCATCGGGAGCGAGAAGGTTCAGTACGACCTCAAGCCCCATCGCCATGCCCGCCGGGCAAGCCTGCGTGGTATTGAGCGATGTGCGGCATTCAATCTGCCACGTCGAGTCTGAGGTCTTGGACGTCAGCGTCTTCAGCGCGTCTACCCGCACGGCCTGTCCGCTTGATTTGAGGTCTGCGGCATTGCGGAATTCGATGGCGGCTGCCGGGCTCTTCACCGCCGTCGCCTCCCATGCGCCCTTCGCCAAAAGCTCGTTTTCTTCCAGGCGCAGAAGTTCAAAGTCTTTGCTGGTTTTGGCGCTGGGAAAGACGTAGGTGCGGAAGGCGTGCCGTGCGTACTTGTCATAGCGCAGCAATTCGTCCAGGTGCGCCTCCTTGCTCAGCACTTGGTCGTGAATCGATGCCGGGCCTTCGTGCGGCCCCTGTTTCGAGGAAACGTGCTTGCGCACCAGCGCGTGGTAGGCTTCGGGCCGCCGCATCACGGAATTCACCAGCTCGGCGTTTGCGGGGCGGAATCGCAAGCTGGAAGCCGAGGCGCCGTCGGCAGGGTGCAGCGTCATGCCGCTGATGCTCTGCCGGATCAGAATCTCTTCCTGCCCATCGGCGTCAAAGTCGATGTAAGAAATTTCAGGTGGAGCGGCCGCCGCGCGGCCCTCCACGGAATCCAGCTTGAATTCCGCCTGAATCAAGTTGCGGAGATTCGAACTGCGCAGGTGAGGCGCATAGAGCCCGCCAAACACCCCGTGCCAGTAAGGGTCATTGCACTGCGCCGCGAGCAGATTCGTGCGCGCTTCCGCAAGTTCCGCGGCCTGGGGCGAGCTCGCGCCGGTGGAGCTGCTGAGCGCCTGCAATCGATGGCTCACCACCAGCACTTGTTTCTGCATGCGGTTCGATTCCGCATATTTGGTCAGGAAGTTGCGCCACAAGCCGCCGCGCAGAAACCGCTGGAAGCGCGCCCCATTGGGCATCCGCTCGCTCTCTTCCAGGCACGCCTTGAAATCCGAGGACGCGTCGGAGGGAAGCGACCATTCCATCATCTCCGCATAGGACGCGGTGGGAAGATAGATCCGTCCCACGGGCGCGTGAGTGCGCAGATAATCGCCCACGGTGGTGGTCTCCAGCCACTCCGCATGGCTCTCCAGAGTCTGGAAAAAGCGCTCCAACCAGCCGTTTTTGTAAACGTGGTCGTACGTCCCCGGCCACACGCCGAACTTCTCGCAATCGTCGCCCATGGCGAAGAGCGCGTCCTGCTGACCCTTCCCTTCCTGAAGAATCCTGATTGTCTCCGCCGGTTCCTGGAAGGGAATCGCGTAGCGCAGGGCCTTCACGCTGGGTACCAGGCGCAGCGGCAGTCCGTCCTCTTCGGTTACAAACGTGCCATGCAGTTGCCAGGGCTGAAGTCCCGAGGCCAGAAAGTGCGTGTCGTCCAGCACCACATAATTCACGCCGGCTTTGGCCAAGGGTAGGGGCAGCGTGGGCTCCCAGACCCGCTCCGCAACCCACGCGCCGCCCGGCGCCGTGCCAAAATGCTCGCGGATGTAGTCCGCCAGCTTGCGAATTTGCGCAATCTTGTCGGCATCGGGAATGATGGGCAGGATGGGCTCAAAATATCCCCCGCCCACCAACTCAATCTGTCCGCGCCTGGCCAGCTCACGAAGCCGCTGGAAGTACTCCGCATGGTGCGATTCCAGCCATTCGAGGAGAATGCCCGAAAAATGCAGGCTGAGCCGCACGCGCGGATGCGCATCGAGCGCCCGCACAAAAGGCGCGTAGGATTTCTGGTAGGCCTCTTCGATCACGTGATCAAAGTTCCCGACCGGCTGGTGCGAATGAATGATCAGAGCTAGAGAGACTTTGCTCAATGTGCGGCCCCTTCCGGCACTCCAGGGCGATGCGAAACGATTAGGATAGTCTGGAAACTGGCGGGTTGCCAGCGGGAATTGTTCCTATGGTTTTCCTGCATCCCGGCGTAGCGCCTCGTGCAAAAGCATCTTGACATAAGTCTGGTACCCTATGCCGCGTTGCGCCGCCATCGCTCGGGCGGCTTCAAGATCTGCCGCAGACAGGCGAAGGGTAACAGGACGCGTCCTCGCCCGGGCTGCGGCCTGCTGCAGTGTCAATGCCGATCCCTCCCGGACTCGCTCTTCCATGGCCGCTTCCAACGAGCGCCGATTCCGCTGGTGCCATTTGGCGTCTGCTTCTTCCGTTTGGAACTTTGGGATCACCAATTTTTTCTTGGACATTGGTTGTTCACTCTCCTTTCTTGCGAAAATACAGTTCTTGCAGCTTCTTGTTCGCATCCCACCCGGTGATGGGCCGGACTCGTCCTCCACGAAAGCTAAACACCAGAAATGGAACTCTTAAACCCTTAGTCCCGCCCAAGGCGTACCACCGGTCTTCACCGGTTTCGTCGCTGAAGTCGATGATGAGTGGATCGTTCTGCATCGCCTGTTCGAATTCCGGGGACGTGATTTTGTGGTCTGCAAGATGCTGAAGATTTGCCCTATCCCAGTCAAACTCCAATGGTGGCCTCTTCGGCATGTTTGACATTGTACATTCAACGTCAATATAGATGCAAGAGGGTGAATAATCTTTGACATGCAACCATTTGGTTGCATATCATTTCCCCTTGTGGACGCCGATACGGTCTTCAAGGCTCTGGCTCATCGAGAACGCCGCAAGCTTCTGGACCGGCTTTTTGCTGAAAACGGACAAAGCCTGAACAGACTGTGCGCGGGTCAGAAGATGACGCGCCAGGCGGTGAGCAAGCATCTGCGCATTCTGGAACGCGCCAATCTGGTGGCGACGCTCAGGCGCGGGCGCGACAAGGAGCATTACCTGAATCCCGTTCCCATCCACGCCATTGGGGAAAGGTGGATCGGCAAATACCAGCGCCGGCACTTGGGGGCGCTTCACGAATTGAAAAATCAATTGGAGGGCAAAGGAGAAAAAAGCCATGAGTAAATTCCTTTATGTGACCTACATTCGAACGTCTCCCGAAAAACTATTTGACGCGCTGATCAAACCGGAATTCACGCGTCTCTACTGGAGCGAGACCTGGCAGGAATCGGCGTGGGAAAAGGGGGCTTCCTGGAAGCTCATGATTCCCGGCGGGCGAGTGGCCGACACGGGCGAAGTGTTGGAAATCGACCGGCCGCGCCGGCTGGCCGTGAGGTGGCAGAATCAGTTCAAGCCGGAAATGCGCGCGGAAGGATTCTCGCGCTGCACATTTGAACTTGAGCCGATGGGCGACACGGTGAAGCTTACGGTGATCCACGAACTGGAAGTTCCGGTTCCGGACTCGAAATTCATCGCCGGAGTTTCCAACGGCTGGCCCGCCATCCTTGCGAGCCTGAAGAGCCTGCTGGAAACGGGCGATTCACTGGAATTCACCAAACGCTGGCCCGAAGGGATGTAAGAGGGTGCGCCGCCATTAAAGGCTCTCACCACAAAGGACACGGAAGTTCACAGAGAAAGACTCCTTTGCGTTTCTCCTTGGACTTTGTGGTGGAGTCTTTTCCTTCCCGGAAAGCAATTCCCCAATGCTAAAGTTGACGGGCAGCAATTCGCTGCAACCTGCGATAAGCAAGCCGGAGGGATCATGCTCGATGTAAAAGCGCTTGCAAGGTATTGCGAAGCGGAACTGCAATCGCTTGTGCAATGCATGAAGCGCGCAGTGGAAATCGAATCTCCCAGCCACAACCCGGCGGCGATTGATCGCATGGCAACCTTTATTGCTG
>JASIKV010000222.1 GCA_030049455.1 Terriglobia bacterium | reverse complement strand
TGCCAGGCGGCCGACGAGGTCGGAGAGAGTTGCAACCGAAGATCGCAGCTCGCCCATCTGCTCATCGTGCTTCTGGGCCGAGGCTTCCAGTTTCTGGACCGACGCTTCCAGCTTGGCCTGGGCGTTTAGAATGAACTCGACGGTCTGTCCCATGTCCATATACGGCAGTATAGCTTAACCTCTCATGACGATTGACCAAAAAGTTCACACGACGCTTGCTGAACTCAGCATCGCCGACGCCGCGGGGGTGGAAGCGGCCTTCACCGAGGTTCGCGCGGCCATGCAGGCGGAGCGTGACGCCTTGCTCGCGCGCGGCGCTGCTTCCGAAGCCGAGCGCGAAAAGCTTTGCAAGGACCTTCGCGACCGCTGGCTGGCCCGCAAGAACGGCATTCTGTCCGCCCTCGATGAGAATTGGCTGAAGGCGGCAAAGAAGGAGTTGAAGCCTTTCGTGGGTAAGAGCTTCAATGCACTCCGGCAGGAATCCGCCACGCTTGAAACCCTGGCCTTGATGATGGATGTGCCTCTGAGGGCACTGCCGGAGTCTCCGCGGGGAATTCCCGATGCTGGATCCCCGTCCTCAGTGGCCGTTCAGGTTTCCCGTGAAACACCTTCGGACCTCACTTTTCCCGGCAACCGCCGCCCGCTCGGCACGTTGCATCCTGTCACGCAGATGCAGCGCGAAATCGAGGAAATTTTCCTCAACCTCGGCTTCCACATCGAAAGCGGACCGGAAATCGAAAGCGTCTACTACAACTTTGACGCGCTGAACATTCCGGAAAGCCACCCTTCCCGCGATGACTGGGACACGCTCTACATCGATTCGAAAACGGTGCTGCGCACGCATACTTCGCCGGTGCAGATACGTGCCATGGAGAAGTACAGCGCGCCGCTCCACATCATCATTCCCGGCAAGTGCTATCGGCACGACAATCCGGACGCCAGCCACTCGCCCATGTTCCATCAAATCGAGGGGCTGTCCATCGCCGCGGACGTCACTTTTGCCGATCTGAAGGGCACGCTCGATTTCTTCGCCAAGCGCCTTTTCGGTGAAAAGATTCGCACGCGCTTCCAGCCCAGTTTTTTCCCCTTCACGGAGCCCAGTGGGGAGGTGTCCATCAGTTGCATCTTCTGCGGCGGCGAAGGCTGCCGTGTGTGCAAGGAAAGCGGCTGGATCGAAGTCATGGGCTGCGGAATGGTTCATCCCCAGGTACTGAGGAACGGCGGCATCGATCCGAAGAAATACTCGGGCTGGGCTTTCGGTCTGGGCGTGGACCGCTTTGCCATGCTCAAGTACGACATCAACGATATTCAGCTTTTCTTTCAGAGCGACGTCAGATTCTTAGAGCAGTTCTGAGCGCTTCACACCGAATTATGAATTATGGATTATGAATGACACGGCCAAATTGGCGGAGTGGTTCGGGCCTCAGATCGCAAGGCCGGAATTTAGAATTCATAATTCGTTTCCCCTGACTTATGAAAGTCTCAGTTAGTTGGCTGAAGGAATTCGTAGAGATTACGCGCGAGCCGCGCCAGCTCGCCTCCGACCTCACCATGATCGGCTTGAATGTTGAGGCGCTGGTCGCGGCAGGCGGCGATTGGGTTCTGGACCTGGAAGTCACCACCAATCGGCCCGACTGCCTGAATCACTACGGCGTGGCGCGGGAGCTCGCCACGCGCGAGCGCCTGCCACTCAAGAAAGTGGAAGTTTCATTGAAGGAATCGGGTGAACTGGCTGCCAGGGCGGTGTCGATTGAGATACTGGATTCCGATCTCTGCGCGCGCTATTGCGGCCGGGTGCTGCGCAACGTTCAGGTGGGGCCTTCGCCGGATTGGCTGGTGAAGCGTCTGGAAGCGGTCGGGCAGCGGTCGATCAACAACGTCGCCGATGCCACGAACTACGTGCTGATGGAACTCGGTCACCCTCTGCATGCTTTCGACCTTGCGCGCCTGAAGCAGCAGAAAATCATCGTGCGGCGGGCCAAACCCGGTGAGCCACTCCGCACACTCGACGGCGTAACCCGCACTCTCACGCGCGAGAATCTGGTGATCGCCGATGGCGCCTACCCCGTGGCGCTCGCCGGAGTGATGGGCGGCGAGGAATCGGAGATCGCTGTGAGTACACGCAACGTGCTGCTGGAAAGCGCCTGGTTCGATCCTGTTTCCATTCGCCGCACGTCAAAGGCGCAGGGCCTGCACACCGAAGCCTCACACCGGTTTGAGCGAGGAGCGGACATCCAGATGGCGCCCCTCGCTCTCGACCGCGCTGCGGCGCTTATTCAAAAAACTGCCGGAGGAGAAGTTCTGACCGGCATCGTTGACGTCTACCCACGTCCCTGGCAGCCTCGCGAATTGACGCTGACTAAGCTCGAAATCGCGCGTCTGCTGGGAACGGAAATTCCCGAACCGGAAGTGGAGCGAATTCTGCGCGGCCTGGGCTTCAAATTTGTAGGTGGAACGCGCGAGAGCTGGCGTGTTTCTGTGCCTTCGTTTCGCCTGGATGTTTCCCAGGAAGTGGATCTGGTAGAGGAAGTGGCGCGCCACGTGGGTTACGACCGCCTGCCGGCACGAGTGCGTCCTGCTCCACCGCGTGTGGAAAAAGACACAACGCGCGAGAAGGTGATCACGGTTTCATCGTTGCTTGCATCCCTGGGCTTTCATGAAATGATCGCGTCTTCCATGGTCGATCCCGTTGAAGGCGAGGAATTTTCCAATTCCCAACCTGTGCTGCTGGCGAATCCGCTGAGCCAGGACGCGTCCGCCCTGCGTACGTCGGCAATTCCCGGGATGCTCAGGGCAATCCGCTGGAACCTTGACCGCGGCGCAGTCGATGTGAAACTCTTTGAGTTGGGGAAGACGTACAGCATCGTGAACGGCGCGCCGGAAGAACACTGCGTCTTGAGTCTCGGCACGACCGGGCATCGGCGGCCGGCTTCGGTTTATGATGGTGAAGCTGAGCTTAGCTTCTTCGACCTGAAGGGAGATCTGGAAACGGTTCTGGGAACTTTCGAAGCGCCGGAGTGGGAGTTCGAACCGACCGCCCACACTTACCTTCAGCCGGGAGCCAGCGGGCGGTTGAGGACGCGCGGCGAGGAGTTGGTGGTCTTTGGACTGATTCAAGAAGATCTGGCCCGCGAGTACAAGCTGCGCCGGCCGGTGTGGACTGCGGAAATCAATTTCGGGCGCTTGCTGGAATTTCCGCTGCGCGCGCGGAAGTTCCAGGCTATCTCGAAATTCCCCGCCGTGGAACGCGATTTTTCCCTCGTGGTGCCTGACAATGTGGCTTATGCCCTCCTGGCTGCGGCGATTGCGGGTGCGGCGACCGAAGAGCTTCGCAGCTTTCGCCCCGTGGACCGGTTCCGCGGAGGCGCGATTCCCGCCGGCCACTACAGTCTGCTGCTGCGCGCCACATTCCAGAGCCAGGCGCACACGCTGACCAGCGAGGAAATTGCCTCATTGAGCCAACACCTGCTCGATGCTTTGGAACCGCTGGGAGTGCGTCTGCGGGGCTAATGCAATTTCTTGTAGCGGCGCTCTATGAGCTCCGTCGGCGGTTGATAGACCGCCGCTACAATTGACAACCCATCTCATTGAGGTTCACTTGCCCCACCCTAACGACCAATTCGAGATACTGGAGGAGAAACTCCAGAAGGCAATTGGTCTCTTCAGACGAAACCAGACCGAAAAGCGCGCGCTCGAACAGGAAGTCGTGAAGCTGAAGGGCGAAAACAAGGATCGCTCGCAGTCGATTGCGGTCATGGAAAAAGAATTGATAGCCCTGCGGAAGGAACGCGAGGATGTGCGCGCCCGCATCGAGAAACTCTTGGAGCGGATTGAGACGTTGACAAGGTCCGAGCGCGAGGGATAATGCCCGAGGGAACGGCAGGAGTGGACAGTCAGGTTGTAGCGCGACCTGCGAACGCCGAACTGTGGCGCCGATCGCCGATCGACGGCGGCGGTCAGACACCGCCACTACAGTCTCCTTAACCCCCCTTTACCCATGGAGGTCATCGTGGCCAAAGAACCCCAAAGCATTCGGGTGGTGATTTACGACCAGGAATATTTCATGCGGGGTGATCTGAACCAGGAATACATCCAGAAACTCGCGCAATACCTGGACGGAAAAATGCGCTCAATCGCGGAGCGCACCCGAACCGTGGATACCCTGCGCGTGGCCATGCTCGCTGCGCTGAATGTGGCCGACGAATACCACCAGATGAAAGCTCGCTACGAGGATGTGACCCATCGGTTGGACGAAAAACTCGGCGCCTGTACGCAGGCGCTGGATGAAATTCTGAAAGATGCGGTCTGAAGCGAGTTTTCAATTGCCAGTTATCATTCAAGATGGAGCTGGATAAAATTGAGGTCTGATGACTGACAACTGACGCCTATTTTATGAAAATCCTTTTTATCGGCGACATTTTTGGCCAGCCCGGAAGGCGCATTGTGAAGGATACTCTGCCGGAGCTGCGGAGAGAGTTGCAGCCCGATCTGGTGCTCGCCAACGCTGAAAACGCCGCCGCGGGATTTGGAATCACTCCGTCGCTCGTTGACGAATTGCTCGATCTCGACATTGCCGTCCTGACCTCCGGCAATCACATCTGGGACAAGAAAGAGATTCTTCCCTGGTTCCGCGAGCAGGTGAACGGGCGGCTGTTGCGTCCAGCCAATTATCCGCCGGACGCTCCCGGTAGCGGCGTCTTTGTAGGAAAAACTCCGGCGGGAATCAGCTACGCCGTCATCAACCTGCAAGGCCGCGTCTTCATGCCCACGATCGATTGCCCTTTCCGCAAGGCGGATGAGCTTCTTCACAGTATTCCTGAGGAGGCGAAGATTCGCATCGTGGACCTGCACGCCGAGGCGACTTCCGAAAAACAGGCGCTCGGTTGGTACCTCGACGGCCGCGTAACCGCCGTGCTCGGAACGCACACGCACGTTCCCACCGCCGACGAAATTGTACTGCCCCAGGGAACCGCCTACATTACCGACGTTGGCATGACCGGACCGTACGAATCCATCATCGGAATGGAGAGGCAGTCAGTCATCCAGAAATTTCTTGACCAATTGCCGACGCGCTTCGAAGTGGCATCGGGTGATGTGCGACTGTGCGGAGTCCTGCTGGAAGTTGACCCTCGGTCCGGCCGGGCGGTGTCCATTCAAAGAATTCTTCGCAAATAGAAATCGTTAATTCTCATGCACCTTGCCAGCGCCATCAAGCAACGCGCCCAGGAAATCGGCTTTGACCTTGCCGGCATCGCGCCGGCTTCAAGGATCAAGGACTTGGAATTCCTGCCGAAATGGCTTCGCCAAGGCTATGGCGGGGAATTGCACTACCTCGCCGATCGCCGGCGCGAAGATCCCAGGGAAGTGTTGCCATCGGTGAAATCCGTTGTGTGCGTGGGGCTGGTCTACAACACTCCGTACCCATATTCAGCGGAAATCGGCGACGATCACGCCCACGCGCCGCGCGCATGGATTTCGCGCTACGGCTGGGGCAGGGATTATCACGGCGTGATACGCGGCAAGCTCGAGCAACTGCGCGCGAGCATCGAACAGGCCGCGGCGGGCGCGCAGACGCGCGTCTACGTGGACACCGGACCGGTCGTGGAGCGCGCTTTTGCGCGACTTTCCGGTATCGGGTGGATGGGAAAGAACACCTGCCTGATTAATGAACAAAAGGGCTCGTGGTTTTTTCTGGGAGTGATTCTGACCAACCTGGAATTGCAGCTTGATCTCCCCGCCCCGGACCGCTGCGGAACCTGCACGCGTTGTCTCGAAGCGTGCCCAACGGGCGCGCTGGTTCGGCCCTACGTAATGGACGCGTCGCGTTGCATCGCCTACTTCAACATTGAACTCAAGGGATCGATTCCGGAAGAATACCGTGCAGCGATGGGCAGGAATGTTTTCGGCTGCGACATTTGCCAGGATGTATGTCCCTGGAACGGAAAGCTATTGCCGGCGGCGGAAGCTCTTACCCCGGCACCGAGTGCCCCGGGCTCCCCCTTTCCTGACTTTGAGCCGATGCAGGTCGAAGTCAAGCGGCCGACTGAATCGGGCGATGAGCGGATTGGCGAAGCGTTTTCGCTTTTCAATCCGCCACTTGAAAAGCTCGCGGAATTGAGCGAAGAGGATTTTCGAAAAGCCTTCGCGCATTCGCCCATCAAGCGCGCAAAGTATCGCGGATGGCTGAGGAATATCTGCGTGGCGATGGGGAATTCACACGACCGGCGATTCATTCCCTGGCTGGAGGCGGCGGCGCAGAACCCGGACGATATTGTCCGCGAGCACGCAGCGTGGGCGCTCCGGCAATTGCAGGCGGCCGATTAGCCGCCTGCAACTGAATCAGTGCGAGTGCTGAAACTGGCGACTACTTTGCAGCCTGGAATCGCTTCTCGATCTCAGCCCAGTTGACTACGTTCCACCACGCGGCCAGGTATTCATTGCGGCGATTCTGGTACTTTAGATAGTAGGCATGCTCCCAGACGTCGACGCCCATCACCGGATACTTGCCTTCCATCACCGGACTGTCCTGGTTTGCAGTGGAGATGATTTCCAGCTTGCCGGCGTGCGCGGCCAGCCAGGCCCATCCGGAACCGAAGCGGCCCATTCCCGCGGCCGTCAACTTCTCCTTAAAGGTTTCGAAGCTTCCGAAGGCGCTCTTAATCGCGGATTCCAGCGCGCCGCCGGGTTGCCCCCCGCCCTTGTGGGTCATGATCTGCCAGAACATCGAGTGGTTAATGTGCCCGCCGGCGTTGTTGCGCACCGCCGTGCGAATCGCTTCCGGAACGATCGCGCAATTGTTGGCAAGCAATTCCTCCACGGACTTGCCGGCCAGCTCGGGTGCGGATTCAAGCGCTTTATTCAGATTGGTTACGTAGGCGTTGTGGTGCTTCCCGTGATGGATTTCCATCGTCGCCTTGTCGATGGAAGGTTCCAAAGCATCGGGAGCGTACGGCAATGCGGGTAATGTGAATGGCATTATTCCTCCTCAAGTCTTCAGGTTTTTAGATGCAACAGCTTAGTCGATGGGTTCGCGGACTGTCAAATGCAGGTTCTGCGGATATCCGTACGGTTTGAAATCTGTGGCGGCGATCCATCGAAAGTCGCGCGACACTCGTCGAGCACCGCTACAGCAAAATGGGATGTGAAGACGGCCTCTCTTCATGCATAATCGGCACAGTCGTGGCCGGCTCCATTTTTCAAACTTTGTCGGACTTTTTCGCGCGCTACGGGTACTGGGCCGTATTCTTCGGAGTGATGCTGGAGAACGTCGGCGTCCCGGTACCCGGTGAAACGGTGCTGCTCTTTGCCGGTTTTCTGGCGTATCAGGGCAAAATGGAGATCGTCCCGGCGATGGTCACAGCCATGGCCGGAGCCACGCTCGGCGCCGGCCTGGGTTTCGCGATTGGACGATACGGCGGCGCCACGCTCGTCACGCGCATTTTGCGGACTTTTCCGCGAATCGCCCGGCAGTACGACGGTGCGCAGAAATTGTTTCTCAAGCACGGGCAATGGGCGGTGTTTGCGGCGCGGTTCATTACCGGCTTGCGCGTATTCGCCGGGCTTCTGGCCGGCGTATTGCGCATGCCATTCCCTATTTTTCTGTTCTACACTTTTGCCGGCGCGGCCTGCTGGGCATTGGCCATCGGCTGCGTGGGCTTTGTTTTTGGGAGCAGTTGGAGCAGGCTCGTGGTCATGCTTGGCCGCCTGGACCGCATTGCCTTGCTGGCCATCGTGGCTTGCTTGCTGATTGTGCTGTTGGTCAATCTGGCCCGGCGAAAGAAAACGGTGTAGAAACCGCCGCTCAGTTATTCCAATTCCTCAAATCGTCCTTGGCGGCCTTGAAGTTGGGCTTGATGCGAAGGGCGATTTGAATTTCCGCACGGCCTTCCGCGTTGCGGCCTTCGCGCCCGAGTAAAAGCCCCAGCAGGCGGTGCGCTTCCGCAGTCCCCGGCTCTTCCCCCTCCGGCTCCTGCGAGAGATATTTCTTGGCATAACCTTCCGCTCGCGAAAGCTCCTTGCCGGTTTCCAGCGAAGCCTGCGCGGCTTCGTAAAACGGGCGCAAATCGTCCGGAACATTTTTCTCCGCCGCGGCTAGAACGGGTCCAAGGTCGCCCCAGCGCTCCTGAAGCGCGCATATCCGCGCCAGAACCCAATGCGCCTCAACGCGATTGGAGTCGATCCGCAGCGCGGCCTGGGCGTGCTTCGCGGCCTCGGCATATTTCGCGTGCATGGGCTGGGAATAGAACTTTGCCACCGCGGTCAGAGCCTCATAATTCCTGGGATTTGCCTGAACGGCCTGCAAATAATCGTCTTCCACCTGGGCCTGATTGTTGTCCAGGTCAGCCAGCTTGGCGCGGGACAGATATCCCTCGCTCGGGTCGAGCTGCGCGATCTTGTCTGCCAGCGCGCGGGCTTCCTGCTTGTCACCGCCCATCAGCAGCGGCGCCTGATACTTGAACTGCATCATGGCGTCCAGAGCGTCCAGGTTTTTCGGATCAAGTTGCAGGGCAGTTTCCGCTTCCCTTCGAAACTTGATGGCGAGCGGCCCGGCGGAAATCATGCTGGCGCGCGCGGCCATCTGTCCATAAACCACGCCCAGGTTCAGATGATACGCAGAGTTTTTCCAGTCCAGGTCAACGGCGCGCTGGGCAAGCGGCAGCGCGCCATCAAAATCCTCAAAAGACATTTTCACTTGTGCAAGCAGGTAGCAGGTGCGCGCGTCCTGCGGGTGCGCTTGAGCTTGCGGCTCGAGAATCGCCCGTGCCCTCTTCCAATGGCCCGATTTGATAAGTGCTTCCGCGTCACTGCCCGATATGCCGGGATCCGAGGCCTGGCTGAGCTCATGCCAACCCGCCACCAGGCACAGGGCAATGAAAGTCAAAATCAGCCCTGAAAGTTTATGCGACATATTCATCAACAAATGTGAACGCTCTCATGGGTGCGGCACCAGCATCAACTTGTGAACCGCGCCTTTTTCCACGGCCTCATCGCTAAACAGCATCGGATAACTCTGCCCGGCGTACCAGGCCGAAAACTGATCGCGATAGTATGGGCTGAACGGCTGCCCCGACTCCCCCACCACGATATTCTGCAACGAACCGTCCATGTTGGAGAAGTCCACGACCATGCGCATGGAAGGCCCGATGCGTTGCGAAGTTTGCTTCACCGTCGTCCCCATGCCCGCCTGCGGATAAGGCCCGATGTCGAGCCATCGCCGCGCGAAAGGCAGCCCGCTGCTCAGGGGATGGAGAATGATCAGCGGAATCGTATCCCCCCATTTCCAAGCCCCATGATTCGTGCTGCGCACCAGAGCCGGAATTTGGGCAATGCCTTCCTCCAGGCTCTTCATCAGGGTTTCACTGAAGTCCGCATCACCGGGCGGAAGCCAACGAGTGAGATTCTGCTCCAGAACATTTTGCAGGAAGGTGGTGCTCATTGGCCAGCGATAGCCCATAAGGTCGTCACCTAACCTGGGCTTAAGGATGCGAATCAGCAATGCGCGGCGCGTGACCTCCAGCACCAGGGTCGCGGCGGAATCGGCGCGCGCCACTCCGTCCCAGGCCTTCACGACGCTGACGGCATATTGGGCGTCGGCGGAAGAAGGCGGCCGTTTCTCCGCCGCCACTGCGACTTGCCTCGCCAGCCACAGGTCTTCGATGCTGGTGATATCGGTCTGGATGCGCAGCAGATCCTGCGGCGTGAACTGCTGACCCCCGCGAAGGAGTTGGAAAATTCTGGCCGTGCGGTACGGCGCCTCCCAGCGCCCCGATACGAAGTAGGGATAATTATCGGGAACGATGCGTCCGTTGGCTGTTGCGATGATTCCGTCCTTGGGATTGAAGGAGTGTGGCAGGTCTTCAAAGGGTATGTAGCCCGTCCAGTCGTAATCGTCAGTGCTGCCGGGCACAGGAACTGACCCGTTGCCTTGCTTGCGAATGGGAACAAGGCCCGCGGCGTAAAATCCGATGTTGCCTTCGTCATCGGCATAAACACAGTTCAACATTGGCACGGACAGGTCGCGAAGAGCGGCGGTGAAGTCCTGCCAATTGCGGGCCATGTTGATGCGCGGGAAGGGAATGCGCACGGCATGGGGTGTGAGAAGCGTCCACTGCAAAGCAAGATCGCGGTCGCCGTCGTGGGAAACCACAGGGCCGTGCCGCGTGACCTTGACGGTTAAGTGATAATCGTCTTGCCCGCGCACCCTGATCGTTTCATTGCGAACCTCTGCGTCCACCCACTGGCCGTTGTGCAGATATTTTCGGGGGTTGCGAAAGTTGAAGCTTTCGGCGTAAAGGTCCTGAACGTCCGGCCCGGTGTTGGTCATGCCCCACGCGATGTGATCGTTGTGGCCGATGATGACGAAGGGAAGTCCCGGAAGGCTGATGCCGGATACATTCAGCCCGGGCGCTTTGAGATGAATCATGTACCAGACGCTGGGAATGCTGAAGCCGAGGTGCGGATCGTTGGCCAGCAGAGGCTTGCCGGATTGGGTGTGAGTCCCGCTTACCACCCAGTTGTTGCTGCCGATTCCGGCGCCTTCCGCGCTGAACGGGGCGGGCAGGTCCGCGGCGAAATCATTTTGAGAGTCCCCAACCTCGCGCTTGGAGGCTGTTTTCGGCGCCGAAGCGGGCGCGCCAAGGGGAACGTCAGCGACCGGCACGTCGAGCGGGGAATGGTCCGGGAACACATCGGCAGAGAGTTCTTTTCCCAGCCGCGCGGCAATGCGCTCGCGCATCAAATCGACTTCCCAGGTTTCGCTCAGCTCTTTGGCAAGATTCAATGTTACCGCCACGGAATCGACGGCGCGCCAGGGCTTGGGCTGATAGCGCAACACCAGAAATTCCAGTGGCAAGCGGTTGCGGTGGCTCTCGATAAAAGCATTAACGCCGCGAACGTAAGAATCCAGCCAGAGGCGGTCTTCGGGCGGAAGTTCGTTCAGCGACGCCTCCGCCAATTTGGGAAAGCCCAGCGTGCGCGAATCGATGTCCTGGCGCAAGGTGGTGTCTCCCAGAATCTCTGAAAGCTCTCCTTCCGCGTATCTCCGGCTCAAGTCCATCTGCCAAAGCCGGTCTTGCGCGGTGACGTAACCCTGTGCGAAAAGAGCGTCTTCCATCGACCGGGCGCGAATATGGGGGACACCGCGAGCGTCGCGAAGAACTTCCACTTGCGCTGCAAGCCCTGGAACGGGAATCGCGCCGTCCAGGACAGGGAATGCGGCGCGAACGCGCCAGCGGAGCCAAAGTGTAACCGCCACAACGGCGAGTAGCGAGAGCAATAAAATTGAGATGACGAGGCGCTTTAAGATTCGTTTCATTTGGGATCTGTAGCGTCGATGCCTAGCATCAAGGACCCGTGAACACGCGTTCCACCTTCACGGACGCTACCTTGCGTGTCTCGTCGAGTTTGATCCGAGCACTCCATCCTTCCCTCGTAACCATGTTCCTTTGGCCGTGCTTCAACCCATAGATTGTGCTTGTCTTTTGGTCGAATGAATGCGTGAACCCACACTTATCTAGAGCGCGTTCTGCCTCCGCTTGGGAAGTCCCCACCTGAACTGCGTTCGTGAGTTTCTCAATGCAATTGTCGCCGCGAGCTTTTTTCGCGCAACCCATGTTACCCAAACATATCAACACAGTTAGAAGCATGCTGAGCTTACGCCAGTTGGGGATAGTCGCCGACAGCGGAATCGTCGCTCGGAGATCGACGCTACACGACCAGGAGGCCATTGACATCGCCCACCTCATGCCCTATTTTGTAGCAGTACTAAAGTACTGGTAATGGCCTATCGCACTAACTTGCCCTTTCGTGGTTCCGAAGCTATAGTACGCACTCTGCTTGTTGGTGTCCAAT
>JASIKV010000221.1 GCA_030049455.1 Terriglobia bacterium | reverse complement strand
CTTGAAAGCACGCAAACCATTTGCGCATGCAGCACTGGCCGGTCTGCTCCTGCCGGCTTTATGCATTTTGCAGTTCCCCAATCGCGCCGCGGCGCAGACAAACGATGCGAGCGGCGAAGACTTTTCGACGGAAGTCCGTCTGCTCTATCGAGTCGTGGCATGCAGCGGCAAGGCCTCACTGCCCGCGAATCTTGATGCGAAGATTGTGGAACGGCATTGCCAGACCCTCAGAGCCCAGATGGATCGCTACCGGCGCGGCTACCTGGCTCGCGCCAAACCGTTCCTGGCGGCGCTGCGGCCCAAGGATTTGCCTGACACGGTGGTCTATCCCTTCGGCGGCGGCGATTTGCTCGCGGCCCTGACCACTTATCCCGACGCCCGGCAGATCACTACGCTCTCCCTCGAGCTGGCCGGCGATCCGCGCCGTATTATGAAGATGGATAATCAGCAACTTGATGACAGTCTGACGGTGGTTGACCGGCACATCGGCTGGCTGCTGGCCGCGAACGACAGCACCAGTGAGACGCTGATGAGCTCGCAGCAGGGCGACCTTCCCGGCCAGCTCTCCTATTTCCTGGTGGCGCTCGCCGTGCACGGATTTGAGCCTGTCGATTTGAGGTACTTCAGGATTGAGCACGACGGCTCACTGCACTATTACACCGCCGCGGAAGTCGCGGCCATGGAGAACCGCATCGCGGCCGCACGCCATGGCAAGTGGACTTCTCCGGATTTCTCCGAGGCCTTCGCGAACTCCGAACTGACCTTCCGCCCCGTCGGCGGCGACGGCCCGCTGCGCATTCATCGGCATATCGGCGCGAACCTGCGCGACGATGCGCTGAGAAAAGACGGCCCCGTCCTGCATTATCTCGAAAGCCAGGGCCGCGTGGCGGCGATGACCAAGGCGGCGAGCTATTGCCTTTGGAACCCGCTTTTCTCGCGCATCCGCGATTACCTCCTCAGCAACATGGTGTTCATGATCTCCGACGGCACAGGCATTCCTCCCGATGAAGCGCGGAAGGCGGGCTTCGTGCTGATCACTTACGGAAGCTTTCAGGGGGCGATGTGCTTCGACGATTGCCCGGCTGACGACGTCAACGATCAGTTCAAGGACCTGTGGGCGTCGGAGCCGCAACGCAAACTGGGTTTCCGCTATGGATACGTGGATGCGAAAGGTTCGGCCCATCTGCTGGTTACGCGCCGCGCCAATGTGGCCACGCCCTAGCGGCTACGCACCCTTAAAGTGGGCTCCGTATCGGCGGCGCTAAAGCCCCGCCCCTCCAGCATCTTCAAAGCGTTGCAGCACGGCACGGAAGTATCCCAGAGCAAACGCCATGCCCGCGTGCCACGGCGCACCGCACTCCATTTGCGGTGTGTGATCGGGAATGATCACTCCATCGAATTTGTTGCGATTCAGGATTTCGAGGACGCGCAGCGCGTTCACATCGCCGTCGTCGATAAAGGTCTCGCGGTAGTGCGGCGCCTTGCCGTGGATATTGCGCAGGTGAACGTAGGCAAGTTTTCCCTGGCGGCTGTATTGGTCCACCACATCGTAGATGTTTCCCTCGGTCATTTCCGCGAGTGTTCCGACGCAGAATTCCAGAGCGTTGCGCGGGCTGGGCTTCAAATCAATCAACTTTTGGTAAAGGCGCGGCTGATAAACCAGCCGAGGCTGCCCGCGCAGCACCGGTACGGGCGGATCATCCGGGTGCGCGGCGAGCGTCACGCCGGCTTCCTCGGCAACGGGGATCACCGCGCTCAGAAAATCCGCCAAGCGCTGCCAGAGTTGGTCCGAGGTGATCGAGGCAACGTTTCCCGCCGGCGCCCCCGGGTCATAAACCATGTTCCAGATCATGCCGTTGGGAATCGGCGTCTCGTCGGCAACGTCCATTCCCACGGAAACCGCTCCGCCACGCGCGAAGGGGCCCTGGATTCGCCCCGCCACTCCGGCGAGCGAAAAGTTATAACCGAGCACCGGAATGCCCGCGCGCCCCATGTGGCGAATAATGGTCTTCACATTCTCAAGGTGCTGCTTTTTCCTGGGACCGTCGAGCAGCACGTCGTGCCAGTGCGCGGGATCCAGGTTCTCAATGCCGTGCAATTCCAGGCCCTCGGCGTTTACGGCCTTCTTCAGGCCGGCAAGCTCTTCGTAGGTCCACAGTTTGGCGGGGTCGCCGGCGCGTCCCCATCCCGAACTCGTCCCCACCGGCTGGTTTTGCAGGTCACCGCCACCCTGATGAAAGTAATCCACCAGATGGACGATCACGTGCGTGCATCCGCATTGCCGGGCGAAGCGGAAATTCTCCGGCGTCAGCATGTGGCGATAGAGTCCCAGACCGAGTTTCATGAGGGTTTCTCCCGAGACCGTACAACGCGATAGTGAACCTCGCAGCCAGCATAGAGCCCACTCGGACGTGCGGTCCGTGCGGCTATCTTCGGGCTATGTGCTAAGGTATAATAAACCCGCAAGGACGAATGGCGGAAGGCCAGCAGACTATGGCGAAAATCCACATGAAGATTGTCACCGACGAGGCCAACCAACCCGTCGCGGTGCAAATC
>JASIKV010000220.1 GCA_030049455.1 Terriglobia bacterium | reverse complement strand
TGGATTTGGTGACCGACGCGATAAAGTCATTGAACGAGGAAGTATTCCGCACTGCGCTCGACGAACTGACGCTCTCCGGAGTCCGCCGGGTAACCACCGCCCAGGCCTGCACACCCGTTGCCGCTGCAACTTCGCCCGCCTCTTAGGGCTTTCCAAGGAATTCGCCATGGCAAATCCCGAAGGGCCAATCTACGGCGCAAGGGCACAGATCCTGGTTGAGCCGCGAGGCTAGACCGGCTACACACTGTTTGCATGAAGATTCTCAAGAAGAGCCAGGATCACTCCTGGCCCTCGCCAAGCCCCCACTTTCGACAAATAGACGAGAATTCCAATCAGGGCTACCTGCCTTGTTTTGAATCAGTTAGCGGAGGCTGTTGGCGATCTTGGTTTCAGGCCTGCAAGGCTTAGCCTTTTCCTTATAGGCTACATTGGAGAAGGAAAGGCCCGGGGATGCGTCGGCTATCGAGGGCGGAATATCAGCCAGTCATTGGAGGCAGGCCAGCCATGCGCCTGCGGCAGATATTGGAAGCTGACGGCTAGGAAGGCTAGTTGCATTCCCCGAGCGATAGGGGCTAGAGCGTCCGATTTTGCACCCGCTCTGCCTGTATCGGAACACCGCTCAAGGCCCGCCAGCCGTAATTGACAGGATGATGCCGCCTCCTGGGGCAGACTAGGCACGTGAGACTAGAGCTTATAAACGACGCGCGAAGGGCTTGGCGTTCGTGCATACACCTGGGGCGGGAGAGTTCAGGAATTCCGAAGAACTCGTTGGTAAAGGTCTTCGTAAAGCGGGATGATCTTTTCGGTGCAGAACTGGCGAAGGGCGCGCTGCCGCGCGGCCTGGGACATTTCCTTTTGCTTTTCGGGACTAGAAAGGATCTCGAGTGCACGCGCCGCCATGGTTTGGACGTCGCGGGGCGTGACCAGATACCCTTCAACTCCGTCGGTGATGACTTCCGGGACTCCGCCCACGCGCGAGCAGACGGCCGGCACTCCGCACGCCATGCCTTCGAGCGCCGCCAGGCCGAAGGACTCCAATTCGCTGGGCAGAAGCAAAACGTCAGCGCAGGCAAGAAGGTCCTGAACCTGGTTCTGCTTGCCCAGAAAAATCACGTCGGAGGCGATTTTCTTGTCTCGCGCCATCCATTCGGCGGTCATGCGGTCCGGGCCGTCGCCGATCATCAACAGCTTGGCGGGAATTTCGCGGCGCACCAGAGCGAAGATTTCAATCACGTCGGGAAGGCGCTTCACTGGGCGGAAATTCGATAAGTGGGCGAGAATTTTTTCGCCTTTCGGGGCGAACTCCTCGCGCCGGCGCTTCCCGTTCCCCGGGATAAAGACCTCGCAGTTGACGAAGTTGGGAATCAAATCCACAGGGCGGTGAATGTCGAACTCCCGCAAGGTAACTTCGCGCAGGTAGTTGGAGATGGCGGTTACCCCGTCACTCTCCTCAATCGAAAATTTCGTGATGGGAAGGTACGAACGATCGAGTCCCACCAGGGTGATGTCCGTGCCGTGCAGAGTGGTGACGAACGGCAGGCGGCGCGGCTTCAGCATGGCGCGCGCCAGATAGGCGCTGACGGAATGGGGGATGGCGTAATGGACGTGCAAAAGGTCGAGGGATTCATTGACCGCGACGTTGGTCATAGCCGTGGCCAGCGCCAGCGTGTATGGCGGATGATCGAAGAGCGGGTAATTCATCATCTCCACTTCATGGAAGTGGATGCGGCCTGCGGCTTCCGTAATCCGCACCGGCATGGCATAGCTGATGAAATGGATGTCGTGCCCGCGCGCGGCCAGTTCAATGCCCAGCTCGGTGGCGACCACGCCGCTGCCGCCGTAGGTGGGATAGCAGGTGATTCCGATGCGCATGGTGGTGTGGCGGAAATCCCGAACCCACGGCCCGCACTCGCGCGGGTTAGGAGGGGGGCTCCTTTTTCTTCGATTCGCTGGTATAGAGTTGGATGTCGGTTACCGTGCGATGGTCGGCGCGCTGTTCGTAATACACGATGATGCGCGTACCGGGGGAGAGTACCGCCAGTTTCTTCCTGAATCCGTCGGAGGTTTCGACTTTTGTGCTGTGCTTGATGGGGAAGATCTCCGTATCCTCACCCTCCACGGAGCTGACGCTTATAAAATTATGCTTTTCGTCGAGGGTCTTGACGGTTCCTGTGAACATCAGGTGCTCATTGGCGCTGATGATCTTGTCGAGGCCGGGAATCTTGGGCTTTTCATCGTCGTCTTGGGCAAACGCCGCGGCGACAATCAGCAGAATCGCCGGAATGACCAGCGCCACGCGCCACGCCGCACCGGCGCGCGCGGCCGGGGTGCGAATGCTTCTACGATCCTTGCGGAAAAAGGCGAGAAAAATCACGATGGATTCCGGTGTGCGAAGTGCACAAACAATGTGATGCTAGGAGACTCTCGCGAGGTTGTCAAGACCTGGTGGAGACAATTCCGATGCCGTTGAACGCCGCGAGAATATACGCGCTTAAGGCTTTTCATCGGGCAAAAACTTCAGTCCTCACCCGCGGGCCAAAGCTATGGCAGGCGCCTGGAAATTTTTCTAGTCCGCTTCCTGGTTGTGCGAATTCTCGCCTGAATTGGATGTCCCATTGCGGCCTTCGCCGTCTTTGTACATGTAACGAATGCAGGACTTCATAATCAAAAGGTTGGGCTCATTCTGGCGATGCACTTTGATGCAGCTCCGGTCATACCACTCGATCACGCCGCGGATCGTTTCGCCCTGGTCCAGAACCACTACCATGGAGGTGCGGCCTTGCATTTGTTTCAGGTAATAGAAATTCTCGGCATTGGTTTGATCGGGGGGTGCCGGCTTTTTGCGCTGCATGCGCGAGCCCATCTGGTCTTGGACGTCCGACAAGGTAGGACGGATTAATCTTCGATTCATGGTGGTTAGCTCCTCAAGCCCGAACACCAGGGCAAGGATTCAAGTTTATCCCGGTGAAATGCGCGGGTTGCCGCTGCATTACCTAAGACGCATCCCAAGGCGTTTAGGTTCCCTACTTCAAAGAAAACAAAGACCATGCTCGGAAGTCGGCCGTGAATATGTTAAATCCTAGCACATGGGGGCAACCGGCGCAACGCTTTTGGCCGGCATGATCAAACTTCAATCTGGGTGCTGGTCCAATGATGCTGGGCCGGTCGGGATTCATAGACTTTTGATGGCCGGGCAGTGCAGGCCGTTGCCCATGGCGGACACAATGTCCGATTGGAAAGGAGTTTGTTATGCCGAGCGCGTCTCAGGCAGGGGATTCGCCTCAATGGCCAGCGTTTCGAATCCAAGTTGGGGATTAACATTGCGGATTTGGAGGCGATAGGCCTGGTCAAGACCGGATTTCAGCCTGGCAATTCCCTCCAGACCGAGTTTCGGGCCCCACCTGCGAAGGCGCGATATTAAATCGACATTCGTAATCTTGTCCGTCGCCTGGTCCAACAGAAGGCGCAGCAGGTCAGAGAGCAGTGAATAACCTATGTGCAAGGTTCCTTCCAAGTCGCCGCGATTCTCGGCAAGGCCCCGTGCTGCTTCAAACGCTTGCCGCAGGTTTCCCGCAACCCCCGCGGCCCCGCGGTCGGCTACGGCTTCAAGGAATTCAACCCAAGGCTGGCGGCGGCGGTCGAACTCGGCGGGGTCGAAGGACCGGGCACGGGCAATGCTGCCGGCCGCCACTCGCGCGGAGAGGTCCCTTTGCGCGGGAGTGAGTTTTGAATCGCGCGCCAATACGCTTTGAATGATGGCCTCGTCAACGGGCCGGAAACTCACTCGTGTGCATCGCGAGCGGATGGTGGGCCGAAGCTCAAAGGAGTTTGGACAGACCAGAATGAAGGTGGAGGTCTCCGGCGGCTCCTCCAAAACCTTCAGAAGCAGGTCGATAGCCTGCCAGTGGATGGTTTGCGCCTCATCCACGACAAAAATTCGCCGCGGGAATTCGAAAGGCCGTGTATAGGCGACGGCGCGCAATTTGCGGATCTGCTCGGCCAGTATGAATTTGGTAATGGGTTCGATGATCTGAAGGTCGAAGTAAATCAGGCCTTCCGCCCGGCGGGCGGATTCCTTGATGTCGCGCCGGCGGGCCAGGTCTTCCCGAGCGGAGGTCAGCATCTGGTCTGCTTTGCGGCACCTTGCGCACTCGCCGCAGAAATCGCCGCCCCCCCGCTCGCACACCAGTGCCTTGGCCAGCATGATGGCCAGCGTTTTCTTGCCCACGCCCTCGGGTCCGGAGAAGAGCAGAGAACCCGGCACGCGCCCGCTCACCAGCATTTCGCGGACCGACGCAACCGCCTGCGGATTGCCCTGAAAGGATTCAAAACCCATGACGCTCTCTGACTGTGACTGGGGAATTATACGCAGAAATTGAGTTTTGCGGTGAGGGGCTTACTTATGTCCGTTGGATTCCATGCCGCGGATGAAGCGATCCATGCGCTCAAGAATGGGTTCCATGGCGGCTCGAAATTCTTGCAGTCCGGCCTCATGCTTCTCTGCAATGGTAATTAGCGCCGCGATCTGCCCGTCATGGCGGGAGAACCGCTCCTCCCAGCGGCGATCCGAAGTGCGCTGCATTTCCGCTGTGACCAGCAAATGCTCCTCGATCTTGGCAAACCTTTCCTCGGGGGTCATAAGCAGTATTATATCACTTGGATTTTGCTCTGCTTCCTTGTCTTTTTCAGACCCGCATATGGGCCTGAGGATTGAGCCGTCACGTTCGCTATGATGCGAGCAGGTCATCGATAAGCGACCGAATCTGCCGCTGCATCTCGCCGATCGATTGCTCGGCGCTTACCACCTTGACACGTTTCGGCGCCCTTCGGGCGAGGGCAAGGTATCCGGCGCGCACGCGCTTGTGAAACACCAGGCCCTGCGCTTCGATGCGATCCAGGCGCGAGCGCCGCTTCGAATCTCCGCGTGCCCGTCCCCGCGCACGCTCGGGGTCGAGGTCCAGAATGATGGTCAGGTCGGGTTGGGTTGGGCCGCAAATCACCCGGTCGAATGCCCGCACGGTGGCCACTCCCAGCTTGCGCCCATAACCCTGGTAGGCGAATGACGCCGTATTGTACCGGTCGCTCACCACCGCCTCGCCGCGGGCAAGGGCCGGCCGGATGACCTGCTCCAAAAGCTGGGCGCGAGCGGCGTACATCAGCGCCAATTCCGCGAGGGGCGCAAGTTTGCCGGTCCTCGAAGCCAGCAGGATTTCGCGCACCTGCTCGCCCGTGCGTGTGCCCCCCGGTTCACGCGTCACTCGCACCCGATGGCCGCGCTTGCGCAGATATTGCACGGCACGGCGCAGTTGTGTGCTCTTGCCCGCGCCGTCCAGGCCCTCGAAGGTAATGAATAGACCTTTCATGGATGGCTTATCCGTCCTCCGTTGTCCGTTGACCGTGTTCAAGGCGCCTGAGCCAAACAACGGAGAAAGGACCAGGGACGAGGGACAAGCTTTGCATCCTAACACCCGCCCGCTGCGGGAACAAGGCGGCTCCAAGGGATTGAGGGTATGGAGTGCGGTAGCTTGCTACCGCTTTGACATGCGCCAGCTTGCTAGCGCTCAGCCGGAAGCAAGCTTCCGGCCAGGAAAGCGGCAGCAAGCTGCCGCACTCCAAAGGCCGTGGCCGATTGGAGAATGATAGAATGGCACCGCCGCGTGTAGCTGCACCGAGATGACTGCCGACATTCGGGAAAACATCGCGCGAATCGAGGAGCGAATCAGCGCCGGGTGCCGGCGCAGCGGGCGCCGCCTCGAGGATGTCCGGCTGGTCGCCGTTTCCAAAACCCATCCTGCGGAGTTGATTCGCGCCGCGTTCGAAGCAGGATTGCGTGACTTCGGTGAAAGCCGGGTGCAGGAAGCGAAGTCCAAGATCGCAGCGCTTGCCGATTTGCAGATTACCTGGCACCTGATTGGGCATCTCCAATCCAACAAGGCCCGGCCGGCGCGCGAAATGTTCAATTGGATTCACTCCGTCGATTCGCATCGCCTGGCCGAAAAGCTTTCGCAAGGCGCAGCACCCGGCAGCGAGCGGCTTCCTGTTTTAATCGAGGTGAACCTGGGCGAAGAAATTTCCAAAGAGGGCATTCCGGCAGCAGAGGCGGCAGGCCTCGCAGAGCGAATCGCCGGCCTTGAAAACCTG
>JASIKV010000219.1 GCA_030049455.1 Terriglobia bacterium | reverse complement strand
TTTGGACACTTGCGGGAGATCCTGACCACAAACGTCTGGTCCTACAAGGGGGCGCAAGGCGAAACGCTCTATTACCGGCCCATGATGACGCTGGGATTTCTGCTCTGTTATCAGATCTTCGGTCCGCTGGCCTACGGATTTCATCTGGCGAGCCTGCTGCTGCATGCCGCCGTGGTGGCGATGATCTATGTTTTCGCGAAGCGCTTATTCCGCGACGGATCTGCGGCTTTTGCCGCTGCCGCTTTGTTTGCCCTCCACCCGGTTCATGTGGAGTCAGTGGCGTGGATCTCCGCCGTCACCGACCTGGAATTGACGTTTTTCTACGCCCTGACATTCTGGCTCTTCACGCAGTTGGGAGAGCAACGGGGCGCGCGCCGCTATTGGACGCTCGCGGCCGGGTCGGTTACTTTCGCACTGGCCATCCTCTCCAAGGAGCAGGCCCTCACGCTCCCCCTGCTTGCCGCCCTCTATGAGCTGGGATGGCGCGACGACGCGGGCGGCGCATCTCGCTCCCAAAGGCTGCTTTGGAATGCGCCGCTCTGGCTGCTGGCCTTCGGTTACCTTGGCATGCGCGCGAGTCTGCTGGGAGCCGTCACGCACAGCTCCGGCTGGAACCCCCTGACTCCCTTCCAGACGGTTCTTTCCGCCGTCGCGCTGATTGGCCAATATGTCTTCAAGCTGCTCTGGCCTGCGCATTTGCTGGCCTTTTACGACTTTGTTCCGGGCGCCAGCCTGTTTCAGGCGCAGGTTCTTTGGGGAATCGCGGCGCTGGCTCTTTGTGCCGCGGTTTTTGCGGCCTTGTGGAATCGGGCGCGGCCCGCTTCCTTCGGAATTCTTTGGCTGCTGATTAATCTTGGTCCGGTGCTGAACGCGCGCTGGATGACCGCGTATGTATTCGCCGAGCGCTACGCTTACCTTCCCTCCGTCGGGTTTTGCCTGACTGCGGGTTGGGCCTTGGCCGCGCTCTGGAAGCGGGTTGCTGCGGGCAAACGGGTCTGGCGCTCGATTGTGGAAGGAGCGGTTTGCGCGGCGGTGCTGCTTTGCTTGTTGCGAATCGTCACCCGCGTGCCGGTTTGGCGCGACGACATTACGTTGCTGACTTCGACCCTGGCCGTCGAGCCGAATGATTACATCCTTCACAGCGGGCTGGGCCAGGCGTATTCCTTGCGAGGCGAAACAGATGCAGCGGCGCGCGAGTATGGTGAGGCTCTTCGCCTGAAGCCCGATTTTATTCTGGCGCTCCGCTCGTTGGGAATTGTCGATGTGCAGCGGAAGGACTATGAGGAAGCCGAAAAGCTCCTGAGCCGCGCCATCACTTTGGACCCTGAGAACGCGGAAGCGCACCTGAGTCTGGGCGCCGCTTACGCAGAAACGGGCAAGCCGGACCTTGCCGAGGTGCAATTTCGCGCCGCCGTCACGCTTGTCCCTCTGAATTTCGCTGCGCACAACGCGCTCGGCAAACTGTACTTTGATACGGGCCGCCTCCAGGAAGCGGAGGCGCAGTTCCGGGAGTCGCTTGCCTGCGAGCCCAATCTGGCGGCGTGCGATCATCTGGGTTACATCTACATGCGCCGGGGTGATCGCGAGCGCGCAGAGAAGGCATTCCGCGCCGCTCTTTCACTGAACAATTCGGACAGCCATGCGCACTTCAATCTGGGCCTGATCTGCGCCGCCACGGGACGAAGCGTCCAGGCGCGCGAAGAGTTTCAGGCTGCGCTGGCAGCGGACCCCGATAATCCGGAGATCGCCGCGGAGCTCGCCAAACTGAAGCCATGATCCAAGTCTATGGGGTGATCACCCGGCTCTGCCGGTGAAGTTTGGGTCTTGAAAGCGCACGAACTTGATGACCGCGGCCATTGCCGTTGATGTTTGCGTCGTAGAATGTTAGCCTACACTGACGGGGTTCAGCCGAAGTCCGCCGGTGGTTCACTTACATCCATGCCAGCGATCGAAATTGACGGACTGACCAAAGACTATCGCGTGGGCTTTTGGAAGACGCGCACGAAGCGGGCACTGAATTCCCTGAACCTGCAAGTCGAGCCGGGAGAAATCTTCGGTTTGCTCGGACCCAACGGGGCGGGGAAGACCACGACGCTCAAAATACTTTTTCGCCTGGTGTTTCCCACTTCCGGCACGGCTCGAATTCTGGGCAGGCGGTTGGATGATCGGGTCGTGCACCAGCAGGTCGGCTACCTTCCCGAGCATCCCTACTTTTACGATCATCTGACGCCGGAAGAGTTGTTGCATTATACGGGGAGGCTCTTCGGATTGGGGAAGGACGAACTCCGGAGGCGAACCGGCAGGCTTCTGGATCGCGTCGGGCTTGCAGAATTTCGGGATCTTCCGCTGCGAAGGGCTTCCAAGGGAATGGTCCAGCGCGCCGGCATCGCGCAGGCTCTTATCAATGATCCTCAGGTGGTCTTTCTGGACGAGCCGATGACCGGGCTCGACCCCCTCGGGCGGCGCGAGGTCCGTGACCTGATTCTGCAACTGCGGGAAGAGAAAAAGACCGTTTTCTTTTCGACCCACATTCTTTCCGATGCTGAAACCCTGTGTGATCGCGTGGCCATTCTGGACCGCGGCCGCCTTCAGGGCTGCGGCGAGCTCCGCCAAATCCTCAGCCTGGGTGTTTCCATCACCGAGTTCATTCTTGAAAACCCCGGCGAGGGCGTTCTGCGGGAACTGCAGGCGCTGGTCACCTCCACGGTTCGGACCGGCGACCGGGTGCGGCTGGAGATTCGCGACGAGGCGAACATTGAAAAAGCTCTGGCCATTGCTCTGCGCGGCAAGGCCAAAGTGGTCTCGCTGAATCCCGTCAAGATGTCACTGGAAGACTACTTTCTATCCAAGATCTCCGCAACGGAGCCGCGGCCGGCTCCTTCGGCCGGCGCCTAAGCCTGGAAACGGATTTTATGGGAAGAATCGGCACCATCGCGCTCGGGGCATTCACGGAATCTGTTCGCGAGCGTGTGCTCTACAATCTGATTGTGTTCGCTTTTCTCATGATTGGATCTGCGATTCTGCTGGGAAGCATTTCTGTGGGGGTTGAGCAGATTATTCTGGTGAACCTGGGGCTTGCGGCGATTTCCTTCTTTGGCCTGCTGATCGCCATTTTCATCGGCATCGGGCTGGTATCAAAGGAAATCGAGCGCCGGACACTTTATAACATCCTCTCAAAACCTGTAACTCGCGCCGAGTTCATTCTGGGGAAATACGCCGGGCTGGTGCTGACGCTGCTGGTGAACACGGCCATCATGACCGCGGGCTTCTACGCAGCGCTGGCATTCCAGGAGCGCGGCCTGGCCCTGCACGATTTGCCGCTTCTGGTCGCCGTGTACTTCATCCTGCTGCAATTGGCGATGGTCGTGGGAATCGCGATTTTCTTCTCCTGCATCTCAACGTCGCTGCTCTCCGCCGTGTTC
>JASIKV010000218.1 GCA_030049455.1 Terriglobia bacterium | reverse complement strand
TTGGCGGCATGCGCTGGTCTATCTGCCCCCGAGATACGATGCGCAAACCAGCGTGCGCTATCCTGTGCTCTACTTGCAGCACGGCGCCGGCGAGGACGAAACCGGCTGGATCAGGCAGGGTCACGCCAACTTTATTCTCGATAATTTGATCGCGGCGGGCAATTGCAGGCCCATGATTCTGGTCATGGCATACGGTTACGCCAGGCGCGCGGCCCAGCCGGCTCCGGACCTGACCGGGAAACCCTTTGGCTCACCGGAGATGCGGCAGGCCATGCAGGAAATGATGGCGGCCTTTGAAGATGATTTGACCCAGGCTCTGGTGCCATACATCGACTCAAATTTCAGAACCCTGACGGACCGCGATCATCGCGCCATGGCCGGGCTTTCCATGGGCGGGATGCAGACGTTTCAGATTACGTTCACTCACCTCGATATGTTTTCCTATATTGGCGGATTCAGTGGAGCGGCGATGGCTTTCGGCAATCAACAATTCGATGTGAAGACAGCCTTCAATGGGGCGATGGCGGATCCGGCCGCCTTTGCGAAAAGAGTGCACCTGCTGTGGGTGGGCGTGGGGACGGAGGAGCCAGCGATGATGCATTCGGGCCTTGAAAGACTGCACACATCGCTGCAAGAAGCGGGCATTCAGCACGTTTTCTATGAGTCGCCGGGCACCGCGCACGAGTGGCAGACGTGGCGCAGGGATCTGAAAGATTTCGCTCCCAGACTCTTTCAACAAGACGCGCAATAAGCAGTGAGGCTTTGAAAGGCATGGACCATGACAAAAAGAATTTTCCCCGTAGTGATGCTGGCATTTGCTCTGGGAATGCCGCCCGGGCTTGGGGCGCAATTGCAGACCGAAGTGCCTCCGGTGGTTCCCGGCGCGAAGCCTGTGACGGTCGAGCACATCAAGATTCACGGTGAAGCGCTGGAAGGAAACCTGGAGGGCGAGGCGGTGGACCGCGATGCAGTCGTTTTCCTGCCTCCCGGCTACCGTCAGAACAAAAAGCATCGTTATCCCGTGGTCTATGCCCTGCACGGATTTTCCATTGGCGCCGAGCAGTGGACGCACGAAATTCATGTGCCACAAACCCTTGAGGGCGCATTCGCCCAGGGCGCCAAGGAAATGATTGTGGTGCTTCCCGACTCAAAGACGGTTTATGGCGGGTCAATGTATTCGAGCTCCGTCACGACGGGCGATTTCGAGCGGTACATCGCCCTCGACGTGGTCGCCTATATGGACGCTCACTACCGGACAATTCCCGACCGGATGAGCCGTGGCCTGGTGGGCCATTCCATGGGCGGCTATGGCGCCGCTCGCATTGGAATGAAACATCCTGACGTGTTTGGCAGCCTTTATGTGATGAGCGCATGTTGTCTTTCGCCGAGGGGTTCCAGGCCAGAGGGCTCCGGACCCGCAAATCCCGACATGCAAAAAGCCATGGAAGCGCAAGAGAAGCAATTGGAATCGGTCAAGAGTCCCGCCGACGCGGCTGGCATGTCGTTCTTCGTCCGCGCGCAACTCGCCTCGGCCGCAGCCTGGTCGCCCGACCCAAAGAATCCGCCGCTCTATTTCGACTTGCCGATGAAAGACGGCGAGCCCCAGCCCGAGGTGTCCGCCGAGTGGGCTGCCAACGCGCCCTTGGCCTTCATTGACCAGTATATCGGCAACCTGCGCCAATACCGCGCCATTGCGCTCGATGTGGGGGACCAGGATGGCTTAAGGTTTGACATGATTAAACTGCACCAGATTCTCGAAAATTTCGGCGTGGCCAACAGCTTCGAGATTTATCACGGTACCCATACCAGTGCTATTGCGGACCGCTTTCAGAACCACGTCATGCCGTTCTTCAGCCGGAATCTGTGCCCGACCGAAAACTGCAAGTGAGCGCGTCAGCATTCGCCGGAAGCGTTGCCGTCAGAGGGCAGTCAGTCTATTCCGGCAGGTCGATTTGCCCTTCAATTCGGAAGTGTCCACTGACCTCCGGCGCCCCGGTTTCGGGCTGGCCCCCGCCGACGCTGAGGGTGTAGTCGCCGCCGGCAATGATCGGATGGCCGTTCTCCGTCACCATGCCGAGGTCCCGGCCCTTCAGCTCAAAGTGAACCTTCTGGCTCGCGCCCGGTTCAAGGTGGATGCGCTGGAACCCGCGAAGAGCCCGAATCGGTGCGCCGGGAACGTCGGGAAACTTCAGGTAGAGTTCCACAACTTCGTCGCCTGAGACCGTGCCAGTGTTGGTTACTGTCACCGCGGCATCGAGCGGATCGCCGGCATTGATGGGTGCGGCCGGAAGGGTGAGATCGCTGTATTTGAAGGTCGTATAACTGAGACCGTATCCGAAAGGCCACAGCGGCTCGCCCCGGAAGTAGCGATACGTGCGGCCCTGCATCGCGTAATTCTCGAAATGGGGCAACTGCCTGACATTCTTGTAAAACGTGACGGGCAGGCGTCCGGCGGGATTATTCTTGCCGCTCAGCGTGTCGGCAATGGCGGCGCCGCCCTCCTCGCCCGAGTACCAGGCTTCGAGAATGGCGTTGGCATGGGCTTTTTCCCAGTTGACGCCAAGACAACTGCCGTTCATCAGCACCACGACCAAAGGCTTGCCGGTGGACGCGACCGCCTCAACCAAATCCTCCTCGGGTTGCGGCATTTCGATATTGGTGCGGTCTCCGCCCAAAAAGCCGGACTGGTTCACCGGCATTTCCTCGCCTTCCAGCCGGCTGGTAATGCCCACCACAGCGATGACCACGTCCGCATCTTTCGCGGCGGTGATAGCCGCTGGATCGGGGACATGGCTCTCGGGCGCCCAGACCAGTTGCGCCTCCGGCTCGCCGGCGCCAAAATGCCCAAACGTCACCTCCAGTTTCAAAGGACTTCCCTTCTCCAGGTGAATCGAGCCGAGACGGGTGCCGCTGCCGAACACCTGCGCGACCTGGTCGTCGCCCAGGGTAAGGCGCGCGAAGCCGTTAGCCTTGATTCCCACCAGATAATCACCCGTCTTGTCGGGATTAAGGAACCCCGTCCATTTCACGGAAAGCGAGGATTTTCCTTTTGCCTGCTCGGGGAGATTGCTGGCGTTAAGGCTCAGTGAAGGTTCGACGCGCGAGGTAAGCGGTGTTGGATTGGTGCGGCGAGGGCCAAACTGCATGCCCGTGCTGTACTCGGCATTGAGCCCGGGTTTGCCGTCGGGCGTCGTGAGCATGGAGGCCGGCAGGGGATTCCCTCCTTCATTGGAAAGAAACTGAGTCCCAGGAACATAAGTGATTTTCGCATTTGGAAACCCTGCTTTTATTCCTTCGAGCATGCTCACCGTGTGGGTGGGCGTCCCATTGTAGTTGCCCAACAGAACGGGGGTTTGATCGGCCAACGGGCCGACAATGGCGATGCGCTTTACCGACTCCTTGAGGGGCAGCACGCCGTCATTCTTGAGCAGCACCATGGATTCATTCGCCAGCTTGCGAGCCAGCGCGCGGTGCTCAGGGCTGTCAAGTTCCTTCGCATCAATTTTCGTATAGGGGACCATCTCCGGCGGATCAAACTGGCCGAGTTTGAATCGCGCCGTGAAGAGGCGAATCAGCGCCGTGTCCATGGCGCCTTGGGACAGATAGCCCTGCTGCACCGCTTGAATGTAGGGCTTGTAGTCAGAATCATCGGGAAATTGCGTCCCGAAGCATTCGTTATCCATGCCGCGCTCGAGCGAGATGGCCGAGGCCTGCGGCTGCGCCGTACGGAAATGATGGCCGGAGAAAATGTCGCGAACAGCGCCGCAATCCGAGACCACATATCCCTGGAATCCCCACTTTCCGCGCAATTGGTCCTGCAGCAGAAACTCATTGGCGCAAGCCGGCTGGCCATTGATGGCGTTGTAAGCGCACATGACCGAGCCCGCTTTGCCTTCAGTGACGGCGGCTCGAAAAGCAGGCTCGTAGGTGTCGAGCATGTCGTGCTTGCTGACGTCCACATCGGCGAAGTGGCGGGTCGGCTCCGGGCCGCTGTGGACGGCATAGTGTTTGGGCGTGGAGATTACCCGGTAGTATTTCGGATCGTCGCCCTGCATTCCCGTGACAAAGGCCACGGCCAGGCGCGCGCTCAAAAAGGGATCCTCGCCGTAGGTTTCCTGGCCCCGGCCCCAGCGCGGATCGCGGAAAATGTTGACGTTGGGCGCCCAGAAGTCAAGGCCGTGAAAGATGCTCGAGTTGCCGTTGTGCACCGACTTGGCATTCACCACCCGTCCTTCGATGCCAATGTCTACGGCCATCAGGTGGATGCCCGGCGCGTCGAAAGTTGCAGCAAGACCAA
>JASIKV010000217.1 GCA_030049455.1 Terriglobia bacterium | reverse complement strand
GCGCAAGTCGTGCAGCGCGAGGTTTACACACGCGTCACCAAAGCGGGCGGGGCGCAACGCGATCGCGGAACCAAAAAGGCTCCCTTTGTGGTTCTGATCGGCGCCAACATGCCCTCGGTTTTGGCGGAGATTTCCTTCCTCAGCAATCCCCGCGATGAACGTCAATTGCGCCGCTCGGATTACCGCGAGAAGATCGCTTATGCGCTTTACGAAGGCATTGTGACCTACGTGAAGAATCTCGGCGAAATGAGCACGGCGCAGCGGCTGGCTTCCGACGAAACTTCCCGCCCCACGCGGACAGATTTCTGATATGGTGAAGAGCATGGCGCGGAAATACGCGAGGCTTGCCTGGCTGGCGGCCGTGCTTGCGGCCTTGCCTTCCCCCTGCCCTGCCCAGGAAAAGCCACGCCCGGCACCCACTGTCCCCGCCGCGGACTGGCGCCAAGTGAGTTCTGAGAATATCCCCATTGCCCGGCTTGCGAAGTTCGGCGGCGACCCGGTTATCGAACGCGAATACGGAGTCAGTTCCCTCGAACTGCGCACCTATCAGATGGGCAGCTCGCGCACCAATGTGCTCGTCGAGGTTGCTCCCGATCCCATCGCCGCCTACGGCTTGCTGACTTTTTATCAATCCCCCGCCTCGATTCCGGAAAAAGGTATGGAATTGACCGTCAGCGATCCGGCCCAAACCCTTATGGCGCGCGGTAATAATTTCATCCGCTTCGAGCGCGGCAAGGATTCGAAGCTCGCGGAGAGTGATTACCACGCGCTGCTCACCTTCGTGGGAGGGCCCCGGGAACCCAAAAGCGTGGAAGAAACTCTCCCCTCACCCATGCCGCCCAAAGGATTGGTGCCCGGCAGTGAGAAGTACGTGGTGGGGTTGGCAGCGGCCAAACGCCTGCTGCCCTCCTTCCGCACCGATTTGATTGGATTCGGTCCGGGCTCCGGTGAGGGCGCGGAATTGCAGTTGGCTGAGTATAAAACGGACAAGGGTGAGTCCACCGTCTTGTCCATTTCTTACCCAACACCGCAAATCGCCCGAGTGCGCTTCGGCTCTCTATCTCATTTCCTCGCCCTGAACCAGGACCGCGGCGACGATTCCATCTATGGAAAACGTCAACACAGTTTCATCTTCTTGGTTCTCAATGGACACGATGCCCCAACGGCTGATGCTCTGATAAACCAACTTCAGGTTGATTCGAGCGTAAGCTGGGACCAGCCGCCGAATCCGCAACGAACGTTTACTCTTCAAGTGGTGCACATGATCCTTGGGATTCTGATTCTCACCGGATACTTGATCGGTGCGTGCCTAATCGCCGGCGTTGCTTTCTACCTTTCCAAGCGAATTGCACTGAAATACTTCCCCGAATCATCCTGGGGTCACACCGATGATGACCAATTGATCCGGCTAAACCTAAAGTTTTGATAAGACATTTAAAATCAGTAACATACAAGAATAAAATCAATTTTTTGAAGATTTTTGAGGATTTTTTGAATATTTGCGGCAATTGCCCTTTCATGGAAGCAAGTTATTGATATAAATAGGGTTATGAGATTGAAAAAATCCTGAAAATTCCCTTGACACAAAAGGCGGGTTTTTTTAGACTCGCTGTGAGCTTAGATGGCGGAGCGCGTCCGTCGTTCTATTCTCCTCTGAAAATGCTCACCCGCTGGTTGGCGGAGACGCTATACTCGGTGGGTGAGCATTTTTGTATCTTGGGCCGGCGTAGCTCAGTTGGTAGAGCACCTGATTCGTAATCAGGGGGTCACCAGTTCAAGTCTGGTCGCCGGCTCCAGTCTTGAAGGACTTCCAATCGAAAATTTATCCGCGTTTCGGCCAAAGCCACCAGGAAGGTCACTTGGAAATCTGCGCCTCCTCCACCGGCGTTTGAGGAAATGATGTGCTGGCTTTTCTGGATGCACAGATGAAAGCTGCGCAATGAATCTACGGAAGGCGCAAGCTTCCATTCGATGAACCCTTTGGATGAGGCATGGCAGTGGAGCGGAATTTTCACCCCGCCTGCAACTGCGAAGCGGGATTATGCTCGTGGCTCAGGAAGATCATGCGCAGCGGAGGCACGGCCAGGAGCAGCATAAATGGGCCGAGCAGCATCCCTCCTACGATCACTGTGGCCAGTGGGCGCTGGACCTGGCTGCCGATTCCGGTGGAGATGGCCGCGGGAAACAGGCCGATGCAGGCAGAAAGCGCCGTCATCAGGAGCGGGCGCATGCGTGTGCTGGCCGAGCGATACATGGCTTCCAGCGGTTCGAACCCCTTGGCCCTTTCGTGATTATAGAAAGTAATCATCAGGATGCCGTCCATCACGGAAACCCCGAAGAGTGAGACAAAGCCGATGGCGGCGGATATGCTGAGGTGGAGCCCGGAGACATAAAGCGCCAGGATGCCCCCCACCATCGCCTGAGGAATTCCCGCCAGCGCCAGCAAACAATCGCGGATGTTGTTGAACAATCCGTAAAGCATTCCGGCAATCAACACGAAGCTGATGGGTATGATGACGTAGAGGCGGCTCTTGGCCTCCTGAAGGTCTCCAAACTCGCCGGCCCAGACAAGATGATAACCGGATGGAAGTTTCACGCGCTCGGCGATGCGCTTCTGTGCCTCCTCCACCGTGCTACCCAGGTCGCGGCCGCGCACGCTGAACTTGACGGGGATAAAGCGCTGCATGGTCTCGTGATAAATCCATGCCGCGCCCGTATCCAGCGTGATGTCCGCCAGTTCGCTCAGGGGGATGTAAGCATTCACGCCGGAAGGAGTCTGGTAGCCCACCTTGATGGCACGAATCTTTTCGATGCTATCGCGGGATTCCGGCGTGTAGCGCACAACCAAGTCGAACTGCCGGTCGCCTTCCAGCACCTCCGTGGCCACGGCTCCGCCCATGGCGGCCTGCACAACCGTGTTCACATCACCGGAGTTCAGCCCATAGCGGGCGGCCTTGTCGCGATCCACGGTGATGTTCAGATTGGGCTGCCCCAGGACGGGGAAAATGCCCAGATCGGTAACGCCTCGCACCTGACTCATCTCGTCGCGGATCTGCTCGGCAAGATGCGTGATGGTTTGCAGGTTGGGGCCAACAACCTTGACGGAATTCACGCCTTTCACGCCTGAAATCCCCTCCTCAATGTTGTCCTCAATGTACTGTGAGAAGTTGAAGTTGACCCCAGGCAATTCGTTGCTGAACTCATTCTGAATCTGGTCGGTCAGCTTCTCTTTCGTCAAGCCTTTGGGCCATTCGTCAAAAGGCTTGAGCGGCGCGAAGAGCTCGACGTTGGAAAAAGGCGAGGCGTCGCTGCCATCGTCCGGCCGGCCATGCTGGGAAACAACGGTGATGACCTCAGGATGGCGCAGGAGAATTTCGCGCATCTTTCGCGTTGCCGCCTCGCCGTCCTGAAGCGAGAGCGTGATAGGCATGGAAGCGCGGATCCAGAAGTTGCCTTCTTCCAAATGGGGCAGAAACTCGCTCCCCAGCCTGGGCGCGATGATAAAAAACGCTCCCAGGGAGAACACCACTTCAATCCCCACGACCAGCACACGGTGTTTGAGTGAAAATCGCAGCGCCGGATCGTACATCCGGTGCAGAAACCTAACAATAAAAGTCTCCGCCTCGCTGACCCTTTGGGGGAGCAACGCGGAGGCGATGACGGGAGTGACGGTGAAGGTGGCAATCAGGGCTCCCGCCAGCGCATAGCCGTAGGTTCGTGCCATGGGCCCGAAGATCTGGCCTTCAACTCCCTGCATGGTAAATAAAGGGACGAAACCCGCCACGGTGATGAGGGCCGAAAACAATACGGCCTTGTCAACCTGCAGGGCGCTGATCAAGATTAGTCTTAAGCGGTCAGTCCATCCTCGGGCGGGGGTGGCATCCTCAGGTGAGCGGGTGGGGTCGGGCCCCCAGGCGCCCTCCGCCAAACGCCGAAACAGGCTCGCTTTCTCTTCAGGGTCGCGCTGAAAATTCCGGAAGATGTTCTCCACCAGGATCACGGCGGAATCCACGATGATGCCGAAATCCACCGCCCCCACGGAGAGCAGGTTGGCGCTTTCACCCTGCATCACCAGCAAAATGGTGGCAAAGAACAGGGCGAAGGGAATGTTCAATCCCACGATGGTCGCGCTGCGAAGATTGCCGAGGA
>JASIKV010000216.1 GCA_030049455.1 Terriglobia bacterium | reverse complement strand
GTGGGCAACGCATCCCGCCAGATGGCTAAACTTCTGCACGATACAGGCGTCAAGGCGGAGACATTCATCGGCAGCGGTGACGTGCCCAAGGTGCTGAGCCAGGCGGCCAAAGAAACAAAGGCCGATCTGCTGGTTACCGGATGCTACCCCTACGGCGGGCACCTGCGGACCAACGGTTACGGAATCATCTGCGCGGTTCAGATTCCGGTTCTGAATGTGTAAAGGTGTGAAATGGATTCAAGAATGTCCGCGCGTGGACCTCGAAACTAAGGCAATTCCCTCTGCGAACCCTGCCCGATTACGCATTAATCCCTGAACCGCCCAGGACCCGAGCGATTACGACGTCGGCTTGGCCCGGCTCTGCCCAGCTTTCCGGACGCTCATTTCAGGCTGCACGCACGTGGGATCGCCAGCCTGGCAGGCCAAATTGTTGCGCTCGCGCCGGGATTCGGTGACTTCCTTCGCCTGCGCGGCGGTCAGCAGAGACTGATCGCAGTAATCATCGCCGCTTCGGCAGGCCAGAAGGTTTCGCTGACGGTTGATGCGGGCGATCTCATCGGCTTGCGAGGGCGTAAGCTGCGAGTCATCACAAAACCCCTGACCCGTTTCACAAGCCAGCAGATTTTCCTGCTTCTGAAGCTGGCCCACGCGTGCTGCGTCCGTGGGGCTCAATAGTGAGAGATCGCAGGTGGCGGCGCCGGTTTCACAATTCACCAGATCCTGATCCTTTTCGATCTTCTCCACCAGAGCGGTCTGTTGCGGTGTCAGCGTAGTCTTGTCGCAAGTCCCCAGGGTCGTCTCGCAAGCCAGCAGATTCTGCCTTTTCGCCAGATCGGCCACATCCTTTGACTGCGACGGCGTCAGCAGAGAATGGTCGCATTCTCCGTACCCGCTGAAGCATGCCCAGAGGTTCTTGTCGCTTCGCACCTCGGTGATTTGCATTGCTTGCTGGGGAGTCAGCAAAGAATGATTGCAACCCCCAAAGCCGTCCAGACAGTTTTCCAGGTTTTCCTGCCTGGCGTCCCCAGCCGCTTGCGCGAATGCCACTCCCGCAAGGGCTGCTGCCACGAGCGTAATGATTACAAGTCGCTTCATATTCTCCTCAGGGTCCGCGCGAGCCCGGTGAATCCGGCCCCGCAGCAATACTTGCAGGCCATCATTGGCTCCATTTATCAAGATGCGCATTGATACGAAGCCGTTGTACTTTGGCGCGCGGCGCAGATATTCCACACAGAAAAGGCCATTGGCGCTGGGGCCAAACTGGCTTAGAATTTGGGCGTATCGCTCACCGGGAGTCACCCAAAGGGTCAAGAGATTTAGTCGAAACAGAATAAGCAAGACTCTTCGCATTGCACGCCGCCGGAATTTTGGCCGCAGCGCGCCACGGCGTGAGTCAAATTCTCGATTAAGAGGAAGCTCCAAGTGCCGCCTCAGCCAAAATCCCTTCGGGATCGCCTTGTGACTGGTGGGCCGAACGAAGGCGTGGAGATTTGGATTTACAGCGTGGCGGCAAAGCCCGATTGGCGCGCTCGCTTGAAAGGAACTTTGACGCGCGCCGACCATCCCGGTTCGGCGATCCAATACAACGGCAAAATCTTCGAGCTGGTTTCGGCGGAGGAGACCGTGCAGTGGGGCTATAACCATCGCTACGGCCTGCGCGCGTGGGACTCCGCGTTTGCCATCCGCACGCTCGCGGCCTATACGCCGGAAGCGGAGGCCGCGGTGGAGGCTCGACAGCGCGAAGAGGCCCGGAAGGCCGGGTTTCGCATTCGGGTTCTCTGGTTGTTTCCGTTCGCGGGTCTCGCTCCGGCGTCCATTCAGGATCGGTGGGAGTTGGAAACCGGCCTCAGCATGGCCTGGGTCAGCGCCGGGTCGGCTTTCTTTTTTCTGCTGGCGGCGCTTGCGCTGCGCGAGCTGACGGAGGAAACCAAATATTACCCTTGGGTGCTCTATCTGGCGGCAGAGTCGTTCTTCCGGCTCCTGGCGGCCGCCACTTTTCGTCGCCCCTGCGGGGCGCTTTGGGTAGTTCTGCCCTATCGCCTGTGGCATGCGCTGACTTACACGCCGCCAAAAGCCGCCGGCCGCCCGGCCGTGCTCTCCGGCGCGATGGAGGATGAAGTCATCCGCCGCCCGGGCGAGAATTCGATTCAGGTGCGCTCGCCATTTTATGATTCCGATTTGATGGGCGACGCGCCGGTGCGGATCGAAGGCGAATTCTATAAGCCGCGCCATTGGCATCGCGAGGGCAAGGGCCTGCTGCGGCGCTGGGTTTACGAGTTGGAGAAAATTGAACCGCCGCTTGCCGGTGCGTCACGCGAATTCATAACCCCGCGCCCGCCGGCGCGGCAGGAAGCCGTCGAGAAATTCACCCGCAAATACGATTTGGCCCACAGTTTCGCGCTGTTCTGGGGATTCTACCCGCGTAAGGAGCAGCTCCGCCTGAATTTGGTCTACGAGTACGACGGGATCCGAAACACCCAAATAACTGCTGGGATATTTCTATTCGTTGCGATTATTGAGGCAAGTATAACCTTTCTTTATCATGCTCCGATCTTTATGCAGGCGGGCCCGGTCTATTTGCTGGGGGAATCGGCTTACCGGCTTTATCGAGTGAAGGCGTTTCGCGAACCCGCCGGTTCAGTCGTCGGATACGTTATCGCATTGATTATTCGCCCACCCAAATGATTGCACGTTTTCTGGAATTCTGCGCGAATGTGCGCTAGCTCGCCGGCAGGGATTGCAGAAAACTGAGGATCGCCTGCATGTCCGCGGGCGAGAAGTTGGAGGGCGGCATGATGCTTCCCGGCGACATGGCGGCAGGATTGGCAAAGTGCTTCGCAATCCAATCCCTGCTGCGCCGCGTGCCCACTCCGTTCAGAGGCGGGCCGAGCTTGGCGCCCACGCCGTTCACCATATGGCAGTTTCCGCACGACTGGTCCTCATAAACCTGCGCGCCACGCAAAACCTCCTCGGGTGCAGAAGCCACGGAGGCCGCGTTTTCCGGCGTAAGTTTCAGCAGGAACGCCGCCAGGGCATTCAACTTCGAGTCGCTCAGCAGAATGGGCGGCATGTTGCTGCCGGGCACAAGCTGGTTGGGGTTCTTGAAATGCTTGATCATCCATGCGGCGTCCTTGTGACGGCGCGAGCTGGCAAGGTTGGGACCAACTTTCGCCGGCCCGTTAGTCAGGTTGTGGCATGCCTGGCACTTTTCCTGGCGGAAATACCCGAGGC
>JASIKV010000215.1 GCA_030049455.1 Terriglobia bacterium | reverse complement strand
TACTCCGCGCAAATCTTCTGCTCGACAATTTGTTCAAGCGTGGTCGAGCCGTCCGCCGATTGCCAAATGAGCGTTCCCGACTCGTTCAGGTTGAACAGAGTCGAATCGCGCGCCGACATGATCATCATTTCGCCGCCCAGGGCGCGCGCGGCGATCTCCCGGCTGCGGGCAATGTACATTGCGCTCATACAATCAGCTCCCATACACTTGCGCTCGGTGTGAAGACCAGCCTGCGAACGGCAACGCGCGCAACAAAATCCAAAATGTTCTGGAAAACGCTCTGCACCAACTCATCGTCGCGCGCAAAAAACAGCACGTGGCGAAAAAGCTCCCATGCCGCTTCGGATTCGCTCAGTGGCTCGATGCGGTTCTCCGCTCCCTGGCTCAGTATAAATAACCCGGCAAGTGGAGCGCGAGTTTTTCTGCCGATCCGCGCCAGCTCGCCGGCGAACGGCGTGCCGATTGCTTCATATGCTTGGCTGTGCGTGCCGGAAAAATTCTGTGCCGCGGGCTTCACGTACGAGATTTCATCGGTCAGAATCGTTACGCCCGCAGGAGCCAGCCGCGACAAAGTGGTTTTCCCCGCGCCCGACTCTCCGGCAAATAGGAATGCCCGGCCATTGCGCACCGCGCTGGCGGCGTGTACCAGAAAGCCTCCGGTGCGCACGAGCATGAGCGAGTGCAAAATGCGGAGCACGCTGTCAATGGCATATGGGTTTGCAGTCTGCCGCACCCAGCCTCGGCGGCATTCCGGGTCCCATTCGGCGCGGAAGTCGCCGCGCTCCATCACCCAGCGATTGGCCCGAAGGCGGACGCTGACATTTTCCTCGGCGTCAATTCCCAAACCCTTCTCATCATTCCCGATTCCGGATTCGGGAAGCAATTCAACTTCGAGCTCCATCGCCGGCGGCGCCGTTGCCGGCTGCGATGCATCTTGAGTCACGAATTCGCCGTATCGATCCTCCAGAAGCCGCGCGAACTCGCCGCTCTCCGTGCGAAGGCAGATGGGGATGTCGCCAATTTCAATCGTGAAGTCGTGAACCGAAATGAGTTCGGGCATTGACATGATGGGAGGAATCTCCCGCACCCCTGATTTTTCCCCGCATTCCCCCGACGGTGAAATTGAAAAGGTCGCGGGCCGGCGAACAACTCGCTTATGGTTGCGCGTAGAATGCGCTCATCGCTCGATAGAAGTTCCAAACATCCACTTTCGACGACATCTCAAAGGGGGAGTGCATGGAGAGCAAGGGCACGCCCAGATCAATCACTTCCATACCCTGGCGCGACATAAACCCGCCGATGGTGCCCCCGCCGCCCACGTCCACTTTGGGGGTTTGGGTTTGCCAGGGGATATTGTCACGGTCCATCAAGGTGCGCAGGCGAGCGGTATATTCGGAAGGGGCGTTAAAGCCGCCTCCGTAGAGTTTGATGGCGACGCCGAAACCCAGCCGCGCAGCATTTGAGGGCTCTTCCGTGCCGGGGAAAATGGGGTTGATGCCGTCGTCGGCGTCTGCCGAAATGACCTGCGAGTTATGCAGAGCTTGCCGCAGGTCCAGATCGTTGAAAGCGCCGCTGCGCTGGGCGCTCAACAGTTGCGCGTACGTGGAACTGAGGAATTCCGAGCCCGCGCCGGTATTGTTCACGGACCCCACTTCCTCAAAATTTGTTAGGTACGCCAAGGCGGTGCGGGCTGGAACTCCCTTCAAGTCTTCGATGGCGCGGACGGCGCAAAAAGACGACAGGCGATCATCCTGCCCATAGGCGCCCACCAAACCATGGTCGAAGCCGACGTCGGCAGGGTGCGCAGCGGGCACCAGCGCCAGTTCCGCGCTCACAAGGTCCTCCTCCTTAATTTTATAGGTTGAAGTCAGCAGCTTCACCACCTCCAGCGCCACGGTGTCCTTCTCCCCAGGAATACTTCCCGCCACGGGGTCAAGCTCTTCCCCTTGCAGGACGTTCGTATAGGTGCGGTTGCGCAGTTCGCTATCGGAGTGCGGGGCGTTGTCGGGAATGACGAACACAGGATCGCCGGGGTTGAGCCCGACAGAGACCTCCAAGGTCCGGCCGTCGCTCGTGTCGATGCGGCCCAACAGGGCGAGGGGCAGGTTCGACCATTGATATTTCTTGATTCCGCCGTAGTAAATCGTTTTGAAAAGCGCGAATCCGCCGGCCGGATAAATCGGTCGAGCCTTCAGATCAATATGGGGACTGTCCTGATGGGCAGCCACGACCTCGGAAGCCTCCAGGATAGGCCTCGAGCCGATGACGGCCAGGATCAAGGCCCGGCCGCGGTTGGGAAAGATCAGCCGCGCCCCGGGTTTCACTTGAGCGGCGTCGGTATACTCGGTGAATCCCGCAGCCCTCGCTCGCCGCTCCACCTCGCGGGTCGACCCCTCAGCCGTGCGCGCCACATTTAAATAGCTTTTGTAGTCCTCCGCAAAATCCCCTACCTGCTGCCGGTCCGCTGCCGAAAGCAGCAGCCAACCGGACTTCTTGTTCGCCCAGGCATCACCCTGGTCGTCCGCATTGACAATCACCGTCAGAGCGGCAGTCAGCCCGATCATCACAAGCAAAATCAGATTCCCGTGCTTCTTCACGTTTCCCTCCCACTCGAATTGGCGCTCGAGACTCCGTTTCCAACCGGCGCGACGCCGCTACCGATTGGCCGGGGCCGGTTGCGCGGGCGCGATGTTGAACGGCACCGGCCCGGGCGAGAGCACCGCCAGATTACAGGCGGCATTGCGCGGCGCGAAAGTGTAATCCCCGTTGGCGTCCTGCCCGGTGACTTGCCTTCCCTCGACAAGATAGGGACCGCTGCCGGCGTCGAGCTGGTTATTCGGCTTGATGAGCAGCGCCAGCGGATGATTGGGAGCGTTGACTTTGATTTCAGCCTGCTTGCCGTCGGCGACGACGGTGTAGGGATACGCGCGCGCCACGTCCGGTCCGCAGCCCAGTATGACCGACTCCGGGAAAAACTGCGCGCTGAATCCGCTGGGCACCGAATACGTGCCGTTCATGCGCAGGCCCGGAGGGGTGGGCGGCCCCGTGTCTCCGTCATTAAAAATCCCGACCAGAAGATTCTGCTGCGTGCCTACGGCGCCCGGGCTGTTGGTCGCGTTCAGCAGGGGCTTTGAGCAGTTTGCTGTGACCCGCTGGTACCTGTAAACATCGACCGGCTGCCCCTGCACATCGGTGCCCCGGCTGACGCCGAGAGAAACTCTTCCGTCCACCGCCTGCGCCGCCGCGCCCGCGAGCGTGTTTCCATCTAGGTTCAGCACAACGTTTTTCGGTGTGGCGGCGATTTCCAATACGGCGCGATTATTCACAAACGAGATCGCGTAGGCGTGCGAATCCGGAATGATTCCTCCGCAACTGAGGGCCACCGACGCCTCGCTGAACTCCAGTCGCCAGCCATTGCCCGCGAAAACGCCCGCCATCTGCGGCCCGGTTACTTCCTTGCCGACCGCGCCGGGAACCGCAGCGCTCAGGATGCCGTTGACATTGGGCATGAGCGAACCCATCAGCCCGTTGCCCACGCACACCGCCATCACCCGCCCGGCGGTGACGCAGCGGCGCATCTGGCGCGATTGCGGATCCATATGCGCCTCGCGCTGCTGCGCCTCATACTGCTGCCGGAACTGGTCCAGAGCTTTCTGCTCCGCCGGCCGCTGCGCTGCCTCCCGCGCCTCGCTCGCCTTCACAGCCTGCTGATGCAATTGCGCGCTGGCCTGCCTGGCCTGAGCCCTTGCTTTCACATATTCGGCAACGAAGCCGGGAGGGAATGCCTTTTCCATTAGCTCGTGGCGGAAGGGGAGAGAGAAATCCAATCCGCGCATGGCGCCAGGGGCACTGTACTTCGGGTTGGACTTCGCAATGTTGTAGAGGGCGGTGTTGTAGTCCTGGCGCAGCCTGGTTTCGTCCGGCGTCAGACCTCCTTTCATAACTTGCCTCGGCCCGGACAACTCCAGGATCATCTGCTGGAGCCAGCTGAACGAGGCCATCTGGCGCGCCGCGCTCTCATCCGGGTCTGCGGTCTTCATCGTGGTCATGACCTTGTCCACAGAGGGAAAGTCGGCGAGGTAGGCCGGGTTGGTTGCCTGCGCGAATGCCCTCGAACCCAATAAGGTCAACAAAGGGGTCACGAGAAGAACCGTTGCCGCAAAGCTCCGTCCGCGCTTCATTGCTGAACCTCCATTGGTCGCGATGCCGGGAGTATAACTCTGTGCAGGATGCTTCGCCAGAAGCCATTTCCCCAACGGCGGCGTAAGGAGGGGAGTGGTAGACTTGTGCCATGCCGGCAGGATGACGTAACGGCCGGCAGCGTTCCGGAACAATATTCTTCCCGCCTGTCGTAATTTTCAGCCCAATTTCGATATATCCCGTAGAAGGGGCAATGAGGCCAATAAGGCATGACCGCGAGCGCCCCCCTGAGTCCCGGGGAAGGAATCCCAACGGTGCACCCGAAATCAGATGGTCGGGTGTAAGCCGAAAGGAGCATCTGCATGGGAGAATTTGACCGTAATCCGCACGTGAGGGTAGGGAACGATTTTGGTCCGGCCCGGTTGCAGTATCATGACTACTCAATTTTCATTAACGGGGACACGCGCGGACTCGACATCCTTCGTGGGCAACTCCCGGATCTGACCCCCGGAAATCACATCATGCCGCAAATATACTGGAAATTGGAGCACCAAGAGGCCAGACGTTACATGTACGCTCCACCCGCGGATGAGTCGCGCTTAGTGCAATTCTACGAGCATCGCGTGCGGGAGCTACTGGACGAGATCTGGCACTCCGTAATTGGAAACTGTCTATTGGACAGCTTGAACGATGATTACGCGGTCTGGATCAGGCCATGGAAGCAAGACTCCAGCGGGTATTGCAATGCAATCACCAGATTGGAATCATCGAACATCGGTGCAACGGGCATCGAATTCTCTCCGGAAATCTGGACTGCGGACGGCTGCGGCCACGGCCTTCCAGGCTCTAGGCCGGTGGAAGTGCTCTTTCACGAGCTGGTGCACGCATCCCGCTTCTCGAACAATTCCTACGAAAATTTGGACCACGCGTCGCTGGAACTCATGACCAATGGCGAGGAGTTCCTGGCCGTGATGATTACCAACTCCTTCACCTCCGAACGCGGCGGCACGAATTTCGCGCGCGATTACAACACCAGCACCACCGCCAGCCAAGACGAGTTGGAGAAGTTTCTTTCCTCCAATCGCAACTACATCGAAAGAATTAAATTCTTCCTGAGCATTGAGGATCCTTTGGTAACAAAGGTCGTCAAACTGAAAATGTCCTTGAACATTTTTCGCGATTTCGAGCGGTTGGAGAAGGCCTACCAGAATAGCGGACAACCGGCATACGATCACTTTAACGATCAAATGATGGACAAGTTCGTCCCCGGCTTGAGCAAGGTTCTGCATTCGGAGTAGGGGAAAAATGGCGGGAACGCGCGAAAAAATTGGTTTTATTAATCCGTTCCGAGCCGCAATGCTACGCGCGTGACAAAACCGGACCGGCGAAGAATCCAGGAAGCCAAGCGGCCTGGGAACGACCTTTGCAGGCTCAGCCGGCGGTGACCTCTTTCGATTGCAATCACCTTCCCGAGCAACTCGCCGCTGGAAGCAGGACCATCGTTGCCGTCCACACTGTCCCCTCGCAGCACCCACCGCATTCCGTCGCGCTGCGAAATTCGCCGAACAACGCGATGAGCCACCAGTCCGCCCTCGCGCCGGCAGAGTACAACATCACCGGGCATGGCGAGTTCCGGACCGAAGCTGCGCACTCTGAGCACATCTCCCGGCCAGATCGCCGGCAGCATGCTCGCTCCGGTCACTTGCAGGCGCAGCTTTCCCGACGCGCGAAGCACCTCCGCCGCCAACTCGCATCCCAGAAGGTTTTTTGTTTCAGCAAGGGGCCGGGTTTTGGTTTCAATCGGCATCGCCGCGCCTCTGCGCAGGCCAGTCAGGAGGTTTTTCGGTTGTGTTTGCAGGTGGATTGCGTGGTCTGGACCTTGCCGCAGGTCAGGGCGCGGGTTTCAAACACGCGTTCGTGGCGAACTGCCGGCTTCACGTAGGGTTTGCGCTTCTTCGGCGGCTCTTCAGGCTGGATCTCGGGATTTTCAGGCTCCGGCACTCGGCGCGTCTCCAATCAGAATCTCTATGCTATCAAAATTGCTCGCCGGGCTCCACAGTAGCGGCGGTCGGTGCTGTCCTAGATTGAACGTAGCGCCGACCCCGCCCGGGCGGGGTCAGCGCTACAATGGCTCGCGTAGGGCGCGAAATAACGGCATTTGCAATTTACGACAGCACACGGCGCTCAAAGAGCGCCGTCACAATTTGGCCTCATTGCAGCCCCGATTGCGTTGCGGACACCGCGCACCCGCCGGTTCCGCCGGTGCAGGACTGGTTCGAAAGTGTCGAAAAATAAATGTTGGACGCACCGGCGGCGCCGTTATCGATCACAATCCCGCTGACGCCGCCTGCTTCGGCCAGCGTTCCATTCGGTGTGGCGGTATTTGAAATCATTCCGCTTGTTGGAGCGGTGAATCCCATGATGCAGCCGACCGTGGCGCTTTGACCCGTGCAGGGATTGGTGGCAAAGTTGCTCCCATAGGCGAGCACACCCAAAAAGATATAGTCCGTCCCCTGGCTTGCCGTACAGGGATTGTTGCCGTTGTTGCAGAATTCCGTCACCGGCAGCCCTGCGCCGTAAAGGCTGTTCGTGTAATTGGCGGCCACGACCGGGCCGGGCGTGGCGGTGCCCATCGTGTTGTTCAAAATGGGGACGGCATAAAGCGTGTTGTTTTGCGCGCCCGTTCCTCCCACCACGTAAAGATTCCCCGTGGGACTTGAAGCATTCGCCGACGTGAAATACTGATTATCGAAAGTCCCCGACATCACGAACTCATAGCCCGCGCCGATGGTGGCCTCCGTGCCCGTGGCGCCGGATGTGAAATCGGTCGGAAACTGATAGACGGCGGCGCAGGGGTTCCCCGAGCAACTCGTGGAATCATCCGCGCCGATGAAGGCGTAAACCTGGCCGGCGGTGGAATCGACCAGCGGACCATCGTAGATTCCCTGGTTGTAATCCAACTGCGGCGACTTCACCACTCCCGGTGTCCCCGACGAGTTGATGGAATAGAGGTAGCCGCACGCGCCGTCAGCCGTCACCACGCCCGGCTCGCAGCCGGAAGCGGGATTCAACAGATAATCGCCGACAAAAATATTTCCGCTCGTCAGATCGAAAACCGGGCTGGCGAGCGAGGCGTTGGAGTTGACCGCCACCGGCCAGCCGCCCGTGGTGGTCTCCTGGGGCGTGCCGTAAAATACGCCGGTGAATTTGTGCAACCCCCCGCTGTCGTCGCCGACGTAGAGGATGTCGTCCGCAAAATCATAGAAGGGAGAGGAATAGGTGTCGGTCGGGCCGGTCGATGTGGAAATCAGCGCGCCGCTCAGTTGCAGAGTCGTCATGCAGGCGGCGGTACAGGAGCGATACGAAGACGATGAGACGGAAGCGGGAGTGGCGGGGCTGGTCAGTGAACCGCCCGACGACGGCTTCAGGAGCACCAGCGTAGCACCGCCCACTCCGGCGGTTCCGGAACCGGGGCTCAAATCGCCCGTCGTGGGCACCAGCGACATTCCGGTCGCGCCGCTTTGAGTGAACACAATGCTGTTGCCGCAGGTTCCCAGGCCGCAGACGGCAGTCACCGTTACGCCATCGGCCGCATATGTCGCCGTTACACTGGAATTCGCCGGTTGCGAAGCGTAAATACACGCCGAGTTCGACGAAGGGCAATTGGCCTGCTTGCCGGTAAGCGCAGCGTAAAGAGTCTGGGCGATCTCCGCTTCCGTGCTGATGTTGTAGATGGACATCTGGTTGACAGTCCCAATGCTGTGCGTCGATTTCCACGTGTAGGTTGTACTTCCAACCGTGATGGTTGTGTTTGCCGTCGGGGTCGAGCCCGTATTGGCAATGG
>JASIKV010000214.1 GCA_030049455.1 Terriglobia bacterium | reverse complement strand
GCAAATTCATCCTGATTCGGGTCGCCGGTCTTGTGCATGGTGTGGCAAGTGTCGCACCCGTCGTCGAGCGCCGGATGGCGGCTGCCGCCTTTGGCAACATGCACTCCAACGTCATGGCAGGTCAGGCAGAGGTTCTGGGTCGGGCCACCGGAGGTGGGGAGCAAGAGTAGTGACGGATTGTCGGACTTGTGCGGGTCGTGGCACTTCAGGCAATCGCGAACCTGCGGCGGGTGGATTCTGCCGGTGAGATTTGCCGGGTCCACATCCTTATGGCAGGTAAAGCAGAGGCCCGTGACGGTCGGAGTGATCAGTTTCACGTGCGTTGCGTCTTTGCTGACGCGGACTTCGTGGCAGGTCAGGCAGCCCTTTGACATTGCCGCGTGAACGGACTTCCCCTTGTTCATATCGGCATGACACTCCAGACATTTGCCGGAGGTGACGTTTGCGTCGAGCATCATCGGGTGCTTCGTGGCGTTCAAGCGCGGGGCGGACAGAACGGCCAGCAAGGCCAGCATTGTGACCTTGTTGATGAGGGGCGATTTGTCAGACCGGCGCGTCATACGCATCCACCCAAGGGCGGATAGAGCAACATGAAATGCACGAAAGCAGCCACAGACAGAATTAGTTGCGCCACGAAGGTTCTGGAAGTGCCCTGTTTTCTTGTGGTTATCCGGTAGACTTTAGAGAGGGATAGGGGTTGCGGGCCCAAGGTGACGTGGATGTGGGTTAAATCCCCCAATTGTCCGAATTCTATGGGGCAAGACACCTAGTGGAAAAATACAAATTGTCCGATTGGAAATCCGACTCAATGTCCGTTGATGCGAGGGGAATCATGAGCTAGGCAACATATGTAGCAATGAGCGGGATTTGATTTGCACGCCTAGAAGTCGCGCGTCCAGCGCAGGGTCAGAAGGTTTGCCTGGAAATTGTTGGCGGTGATGATCTGTTCGATGTAGTACGTCCGTTGCAGGTCGAGCGAGAGCCGGCCGGCCTTGGGAAAGTTAACGTAAACTGTCCCCGTAACCAGCGGCCAGGTGAGCGGCCCGTAGGCGGGTGGTTCGCCGCTGATTTCGCCGTCACCGGTGGAGCGGTCGAAATTCCCGGTAAGCTGCACTCCGAAATACTTGTTGGGCCTTGCTTCGATGCCCGCCTGCATCACGCGGTCGGCTTCCTGGTCGCGCAGGAAGTCGTTCAGCGGCGCGGTGCCGCGCGCGTAAATAATGTCGCCGGCCGCGAAAATGCTGTCGTAGGTGAACCCCGCGAAGACCGAGTAGCGGTCACTGTAGGCGTAGGTCAGCGTCACGGTGTTGGAGTGCACGTTATTCTGAAAGCTGGAATCGATCAGCTTGTCGTTGGTCAGATTCAAGTCGTCCTGCAAGGTAATTTTCTTGAGCGGCTGGAAATGCGTGATGACGTGCCCGGAAACCTCGGTGTGCGGGGTGATGGCGGTGTAGGCCGAGCCGTTATCAAAGGCGTGGATGTCGCCGCGCACGCTGAAGATCTTCGCCGGCTGATAGCTGAAGCTGAGCTCCGGCCAGGCGGTCTTGGTGGCGAGAGTAATGCCGGGCTGGGTCACTCCGTTTTCAACCGCTTCAACATCCGCCTTCATCAGCCGAATCCCGGGGCGCAGCGTCAACGCAGGGATGGGCGTAAACAGCATGCTGAAATCGAAATCGCTTAAGCCATCGCGCCATTGGTAGGTGGTGGTTCCTGAAGCCGGAGTGGTGAGGGTGGTGGGCGTTGCCGAAGTGGGGTTGGTGACGATGTTCTGCAGGCTGGTGAAATCCCCGACCGCGTTCATGGTAAAGCGCGAGTAGCGGTAGTCGGCGATGATCTCCCACCAATCTTTCACCTGGTAGCTGAAGGTCTGGAACAGAATGTTGTCCGGCTCGGTCACGGTATCGCGCGCCGACTGGCTGACGGAATAAGGCGCGTTCGCCCCGGAACTGTCGGGGGCCGTGCCGTTGTAGGACTGATTGAATGTGGCGGGGCCCTCGTAACGATAAAACGTGTATCCCCCACGCCACTCGAACTTGGGCGCAGGCTTGCCGGCGAAGGTGAACTCGCTGATGGGCGTGGTGAGTTTGCGGTATTCCGACTGCGAGAGGTTGGTGAGCGGCTCTTCGGTTGAAGAGGCAGCGGGGTCAATGCTCAACTCAGGAGAGCTGACGTTGTTCAGACTCACATTTTCAGTAAAGGTTTGATAGCCGATGTGGTAATGGAACGTCCAGGAGCGCAGCGTATAGTCGATTCCCCCGCTGAAGCGATTGGCGTCGTCCGCGATGGGCGCATCGAGGTAAAAAGGGTTGGCGCGGGCAAAAGTGCCCCAGTAAGAAGGCGAATCGAAGAAGTCGAGCGCCTCCGTGGTGAAGGTCGGCCCGCTGTCGGAGGTGTGGTAGTAATCGAAATTGAAGCGCAAATTGTTGGTGGCATGAAGGGTCAGGTCTGCGGAGCCGAGCTTGCGCACCGTCCCCCAGGCATGATTATCCGTCAAGCCCGTGGATTGCCCCGCCGCCACGGCGGCGATGGGCAGCACCACGTTGTCATTGGGGTTGGAGTAGAAGTAGCTCTGCCGCCAATTTGCGCGGAAGTCGTACAAGTGGTTCTTGGTGACGGAAAGCTGACCCACCTCAAACGGCTCGCCGCCCAAGCCTGCGGCGGATAGCGAATAGCTGTCCGCAAAAGGATTCGCGCCTTTTGCCGCCTCGCCGAACATGTTGAAATCCATCAGGCGTAAGCCGTGATTTAAATCGGACAACTCCTGGAACATGGGCAAATAGCCCTTAACATCGTCAAAGCGGTAACCGAACGTAGATGACCCCTGGGTGGCAAACCCCGCCCAGGTGAGCGGAGCCTCCGCATTATCCTGCGCCTTCAGTGCTCCGCTGCTCAGAATCAGCATCGCAGCGAAGGTGAGGGCCACCAGCCGAAATGAGATTCTCGATTGAGGATGCCAGCTGTTGGAAATACAAGCTCCATCGGTGCGCTGTGGCGGCGCTTCCAGTCGGCCCATCAACCATCGCCAATCGTTAAAACACCGTCGCATCACGCCTTCTTTCACCGCAGGAAATTCGGGTCAAGCTCCGAGCCGTGGATCGAAACGTGACAGCGCGTGCATTCACCGCTGGTCTGGAATCCCAGG
>JASIKV010000213.1 GCA_030049455.1 Terriglobia bacterium | reverse complement strand
GAGGCTCGGAAGGCTCTTGATGATTACCAGCTAAACCACGGCTTTGACAGGTCTGCTGAACACCAGAAGCTGGAAAGAGAATTCTCCGAGGCCGCAGAAAGGTACCTACGGATTTCGGAGAAGGAATAGAAGAAGGTTCAAACTGACCCCTATGGAAAGAGTCTACAATTGCGCTGTTTGCGAAAATACCTTCAAAGTGGCGAATGAAGCCCAAACCACAACTGAGGACATTCCAGAGGAGCTGCGCGCCGCTTACTGCCCAAAATGCGAATCGCCAAATCAAGTAATGTGGCCCAAGGGCATGAGATTAATTGTAACTGACCTGTAAATTTTCACATGGCCTTGAGACTTTCGGTGGTGTCTTAGGTTGGACCAGCGTCGTCCAAGGTGCTAAATACGAAATTGCGGGGAGGAAAGCACAGGCGAATCCACGGAAGCGCGCGGAGCTTCGGCGCGGATCGCCAATTCAATCTTAAGGAGTGACAATCATGGCATGGGTGAGCTTAAAAGACTTTGCGATAAATGCGTTGCCAGCCGAGGTTTTTCAGAAATATAAGAATGACAACACTTGGTATACGTGGGGCGATAATTTCGGTCACCTCAGAGATGCTTACTATTTGTATAAGTCTGCTCAATCTCCTTCGACGGGAATGCTTCTCTTGGGCGAAACGAAAATCCGTTCGTGTCCGAATTTGGTATTCAATTTCGGGCTTGCGGGCAAAGGCCCTGACGATCCAAAGGAAAAACAGTTGATCGACGAAATACAAAAGAAGCGCGCTGATCTGTGGGAGTCGCCCCGTCCTCTGACCGCTTCCCCGCCCGTGGTGACCGGGGGCGCGATCCTTAGCGACAGTCGTTGGAGCAAGATCATGAACGATTGTTATATCGTGGCTGGACTCCACAATGGCCTGGAGTTTCACTTGGCGGAAGACAGCGTGGCCACCGCAAGCGACAAGAAAAGCAAATTCGAGGCGAAACCCGCTGGCCCCGTCGTCAGACCCCCGAACCCCCTCGATCTTCCCCTCAGCGAAGTCCAGCTGCGATGGAAGAATTTCTTCAACTTTATAGCTCCGGACATGTTCTGGAGAGCTCAGGGCAATTGTCCGCGCGTCTTCGCCCGCGAGCTTGTCGGCCTGATGACGTTTGGATATGCCCCCTATTTCTTTACCACGCAGCTCTCGTTCAAGAAGGCGGCGGCGGTTACGGGTGTAAGCCCTCAGAATGCGGATTTGCGCACATATCTGAGAGCTTTGGACGATAGCGGCTATAATTCGGGGGCTCCCGACATCCTGATCAAAAAGCTTTCGACGTATCTCTTCGGGACAGAGGACGCCCTCAAGGTGCCGCTCTCCCCAGTCCGGTAGTGCTGAAAGGGGCCACGGCCATAGAGCGTTGCGTCAAAATGGGGTAACGGGGGTAGGACTATGTGCACCCTGCTCACTTGCACAATTCTGGGGTGATTGTGCGCGGGCGCGGCGCGTGCGACATCCCCATTCGTAGAACACTTTATCACCTTCCGGTCGCCGGCAATGTATAATCTCGCGCGCGGAGCTAGGGGGCAAAACATATGAGCGTACAAGAACAAATCAAGAAGTATATCGCTAGCCAACCTGAACCCAAACGTCGAGACATGCAAGAGTTGCACCGAATTACGCTTCAAGTGTTTCCGAAATGTAAATTGTGGTTCTATGATGGTAAAAACAGCAAAAATCAAACTATTGCTAACCCTACGATAGGTTACGGACTTCACACAATAAAATATGCCAATGGAAAAACCAGAGACTATTTTCGAATTGGTGTAAGCGCAAACAAAACCGGAATTTCTGTCTATATCCTTGGTATCAAAGATAGGAAATATTTAACCCGAACCTATGGGAAAAAGCTGGGCAAGGCGAGTGTGACCGGGTATTGCATTCGGTTCAAAGCTCTAAAAGATATAGACGTTGGTGTACTTGAAGCGGCACTGCGACATGGGGTTGAGGCTCAGAATTAAGAATGTGTGTAGTGCTCCCCGCTAAGGAAAAGTGTGACCTGCCTGAAGTGTCTCCCAATAACGTACCAGTCGAAAGCAGCGTTCGGCAGTGGCTTGAGCGGTCCCCCGGCGGAACTCCCGAACCACCATCAGCGTTGAGGGGTTTTTGACTGTGTTTGCCAATAGGCGGAGACCAATCCTCCAACATAAAGCGTAAGCAGAGCCGCGAAGCAGAGCCTGGCCAGCAGAAGGTAGCGCCCGACCAGTTGAATGACGGACCATCCGTACGTTTCAGTGAGGAGCGTGGGGTCCGAAAGGTTCACTCCTTCCACCTCCCCGAAAGGAATATTCTCCCAGGGCCCCGACCAGGTATGGTAGACGGACATGAAGGCCAATGCTCCAATCACCAGCAAGGCCCAGCGCATTCCCCAATTCTTGTAGAACGCGCTCTTGTGAGGAGCGTAAAACATTGCCATCAGGACCGTGGCCAGCACCAGTGCCCCACCATCTCCGCCAAAAACAATCAGAGCTTCCTGCGTGGAGCGGGACTGGCCCTGGATGATCAGTTGCAGAAGGAGCACGGCAGCGGCGGCACAGACCAATCCCCAGCGCTGCGCCTTCCAAGCCTTATACCCTCCAAAGGCGAGACCTCCCGCAACACCCAGAACGATCCACCAGTGCCTTTCCGGGCCCCATCGGGTGAACCCGAACGTAGGCACTGCCCAGTGGCCTGCAAGCCAGGCCGTGATGGCGTGCCCGTTCTCATGCACCACCATTGCAAACAAAGATCCTAATACGGCCATCAGATTGCCACCCGCTGCCCATCGCCCCAGCAATAAAGCCAAGGGCAGTGCCAGCGCCCGGCACTTCAATTCGCTGCGAGGGTCGTACCGCTCCCACGGAGGCGTTACCGATTCCGGCGCAGGAATGGGCAGCCCCGGGACGGGAAGACCAGCCTTCTTCGCTTCCATCGCCGCCTGATAGCGCGCGAAGACGATTCCACACTTCAGACATTCGGTGGTTTGTAATTCATGTTCGAATTGGCATTTTGGGCAGCGCATGCGATTGCAGCCCCGGCGAAGGCCCTCGCGGGAAATGGTTGCAAGAGCTCCCGGCGACGCAAGATTACATACAGAGACCTCTATGGGTAGAAAAGCGGGCGCGCGCTTGAGTGAATAAGAGTGCCTTCTTTGAGGGTGCCGGCACGCAACGTCTCAGCAAACCTTCCTCGAATGCTTGTTACCCCCGATAAGCCCGAACCAGGTAAGAGATGCCCATGAATATCAGCAGGATATTGGCCACCAGGAGGAGTTTCGGCTTTAAAGCCTTGTGCAAGCCCACCCCCCAAGCCAAGATTGCCGTGGAAAAAATGGCGGCGCCGTAATATCCCAACAATCCTCCGGCAAAGAAAGGTACAACGTGTCCAAATCCGCGGACCCGCCCCTCCGCAAGAATGGGTCCGGCAATCGTAATCCAGTAGATCCAAGTACCCGGCGATGCCAACTCCGCCAGCGTGGCGATGACAACTCCCACAGTGGTATACGCTGCCGAGCTTCCCACCATTTCCTGAGGTTTGCGCCGCAGCTCCCACAAGGCGTGCCCTCCGAACCATATCAATAAAACGCCTCCGGCGTACGCAACGTAATGAATGATCCCAAAGGGAACGAAATGCGAAAACAACAAGGTAACAATCAGCAGGATCGCGTCGACATGCAAGGGGGGAACAATCAAGACGAAAATGGCGCGTCCCCAACGCCCCATGGCAACCTGGGTTAGCGCAATCATCTGAAGGGGGTTGGGGAGCATGCCTCCCACCACGCCCATGCCCGCGCCGAGGAGAAGTAGATCCATAAGAGCCGCTGGCGATGTTATGCGGTGAAACCAAAAATGTAAAGCACGGTCTGTTTTTTCAATAGGTTATGACGCAATTTACAAAGAATTTACAAGCAGCGAACGACACGGCTCGTAAAATGTGGGGTTCAAGTAACTCTACACCGACGCTCAAACGTCTAATCGAGACGGCAAGTTAGTCCGCACTATTCAAGAGATAAACGATTAGGGTCGAAAGATGGAGTGGACTGGCCGACCTTCCGAGGCCGTTCAGCAAACGCAAAAAATTTCTGGTTCGTCGCTGATTTCGTGCATCAAACGGTATGGATATAGCGTCAGAAACGTAAAGAACATCCTAACAAACTGCAGCCATCGAGCATAGCGAGGAGTCAATATCGATGAATATCCTTATCGTGGGGGGGGACGGCTACCTTGGATGGCCGCAAGCGATGTATTTGTCGAAGCAGGGGCATCGGGTTGGTGTTCTTGACAATCTCGCCCGCCGCGCGTGGGATTCAAGTTGCGGAACGGACAGTTTAACACCCATCCTCAGGCTACCCGAACGGGCTGCGCTCTGGAAAAGCCTGACCGGCCGGACCATCGAAACCTACATCGGTGACATCCGGGAATACGACCTGCTTGAGGAAGTCCT